>NZ_CP033868.1:0-302500 GCF_009883795.1 Coxiella endosymbiont of Amblyomma sculptum | reverse complement strand
ATTGTTTGCATTTATGTTGATAAAATTTTATATACAGGATGAGGGGTTTTTATTATTTTTCAAGAAATTTTAGCGCTAAAAATCTTGTTACAAACCGCTGTAGAAAATGAACAATTTTATTGATAAATTTATATAGATGAATACTGGAAAATCAGGTAACTGTTGCTCTAGAAAATCGGCGTTTTCCCACTTGATATAAATGACTCTCTCCAGCACGAATTTCTAATCTCGTGTTTTCAATACGTTCCCCATCTATACGTACAGCCCTTTGTACTATCATTCGACGCGCTTCAGAAATCGTATTAACTAATCCAATACGATGCAAAATATGACAAATGTTCAGACAACCGTCTTTAGATGAAATCTCAATTTCTTCAAGATTTCTAGGTAGTTCTCTATTTTTAGAACGATTAATAAAGTTTATTCGCTCTGTTTTAGCCGATTCCTCTCCATGAAATCGAGTCACTAGTTCCTCACTCAGTGAAATTTTTACATCTCGAAGATTTTTTCCTTTTCTTATCTCTTTCCAACGATTGATTTCTTGTATTGGTTGTAAACTTAACAATTCATAATAGCGCCACATCAAATCATCGGATATCGACATAATCTTCCCAAACATTTCTGACGGTGATTCCATTATTCCGATGTAATTGTTTGATGATTTTGACATCTTCTGAACTCCGTCCAATCCTTCCAACAAAGGCATAGTCAAAATGCATTGAGGCCGTTGACCAAAATATTTCTGCAATGCACGACCTACTAGCAGATTAAATTTTTGATCGGTACCGCCTAATTCAACATCGGTGTGAAGCATTACAGAATCGTATCCTTGCAATAGAGGATATAAGAACTCGTGAATAGCAATAGGTTTTTTCGCAGTATAGCGTTTACTAAAATCGTCTCGTTCTAGCATTCGTGCGACTGTATAAGTTGAAGCCAAACGAATAAGATCGCTAGCTTTTAAAGTATTCATCCAAGTCGAATTAAAAATAATTTTAGTTTTTTTAGGATCTAAAATACGAAAGATTTGAGTTTCATAAGTTTTGATATTCTCAATAATTTCTCTATGTATTAATGGTTTTCGTGTTCTGATCCTTCCAGAAGGATCACCAATTCTTCCTGTAAAATCACCGATTAAAAAAACTATTTCGTGACCCAAAATTTGAAATTGACGCAGTTTATTCAAAACTATGGTATGACCAAGATGGATATCAGGTGCTGTAGGATCAAATCCTAACTTTATTCGCAACGGCTTTGCTTTACCTAAACGTATAAACAATTCCTCTTCGGGAATAATTTCAACAACACCTCGTCTAATCTCTTCTATCTCTTCTTGTAACAAGATTTTGTTCCTCTATAGAATCAATCAAACCATCGGTCTCGAATTTATTCATTATGATACTACACACGAAACATAATCCTAAGAGATTGAAACGAATTTAATTTTAATGATTTAATGTTATTAAACGCAAAATGAAAATAGAGAAGAAACCAAGACGATATTTTACCTTAATTCTCAACAAGATCCATTTTACAATTTTCACCTATCAAACAGAGTCTCTCTGTTTATTATTGTTTTTTAAAAACGTCGTAAAAATGAAAAAGTTTTACTGTCGAAGACTCCTATTTGTCGCAGAAAGTTTATACGGCAATGTCCTTTAATTTTTCGTATCAGGAAGATTATACTAAAAGCGCTATAAAAGAGTGTTACTTTAATATTTTCAAAAAACATATGTATTTCAAGAAAGGATAGCACACATACTACACAAATTATGAATCACGTCATTTTTAGCCACAATCTTATTAGAATTCACCATAGTGTACAAAAAACACGTTTTCTACGCACTCCATTACAGCGTTATAAACGTATCAGCAGCTATTTTAGCTATCATCGCTATGATCCTATATTACGCAAAATAAAACCTCATCTAGGAATTGATTTTGCCGCCCCACTTGGAACGCCTATTAAATCCATTGGTGATGGACAGATTGTTTTTTTAGGGTATAGGGGTGGTTATGGAAAGACAATTCAAGTACGCTATAGTCGACATTGTCTTGCTCTATATGGTCACATGTTGAAATTTGCAAAAGTTCATCTGTATTCGTGGGTACACAAGGGAGAAATTATCGGCTATGTTGGGAAATCTGGATGGGCTACTGGACCACATCTGCACTTTGGCTTTTATGTTAATGGAAAACCCCAAAACTGGTTATCTGTGCAGTCTCTCATGTAATCGCATTCGAAATACAAACAAATCTTCTAGATAATATTAGCTAACATAAAAGTTGGAGACGATTTGAATATTTGTGTTTAACACACTATAATTTAAATGCCGGTGTGCAGATTCGAACTGCAATTTACTGATTACGAATCAGTTGTTCTGCCCATTAAACTACACCGACAGAATTGAGATGATTACCGGAGAATTATTGCCATTTTGGCTTTTCAGATTGAATCCAAATAGTCTTCTAACTTCTTTAGTACAAGTATTCGTTTTGTTAAAAATTACAATCGTCGTTTTGTTATCTCAAATATTCTCCTGCACACAAAATTCAATTTCTCCAATTTTAATTCCAAACGGTGCTTACTGTCGATAAAAGACTCAGATTTTTTTCCTAGAGAAAAAAGCAAAAAAATAGAGTATAGTTATTGCGCCTCTCTTTTTTAGAGGAGACAATACATAAATGCTACGAGTAGGTTTAACAGGTGGCATTGGCAGCGGTAAAAGTACTATTGCGAATTATTTCTCCAAATTAGGAGTTCCAATCGCCGACGCTGATACAATCGCCCGCGATATCACTTCAAACCAAATGTTACTTAAAAAAATCGAAATGCATTTCGGAAAGAAAGTGCTTAATGAGAGAAATTTCTTAAATCGTTCTCGATTACACAGATTGGTTTTTAGGTATCCACAAGAACGAAGATGGTTGGAAGATTTACTGCACCCCGCTATTCTTTCCATAATGAGAGAAAAACTTAAAGAAATAAATTTTCCTTATTGCATTTTAGTAATCCCTCTATTGAGGGAAATCTTACACTCAATAAATTTTGTTGATCGTATTCTGGTGGTTGATGTTTCCACTTCTTTACAGATTCAACGCGTAAAGACACGTGATCATATTTCTGAAAAACAAGTTAAATCAATTCTCAAATCGCAAAGTAGCGGTGTAGAACGACTGCGTATAGCGAATGATGTGATTATCAATAACAAGACAACTTCGACACTACGAAATCTAGTATTTCAATTGCATTCCGCATATCTAAAATTGGCTGAACAAAATTAGACAGACTAAGAGAAAAAAGAATAATACGAAACAAACACAGTTTTTAAAGATTCAAGCCAATTTTCCATGACAATATTTATATTTTTGTCTACTGCCACAAGGACAAACTTCATTTCTTCCAATTTTAATAGAGTGTACAAAAGGGTGGGTAAAAACCCCACCTCTCTCGTCGGAGAGCATAGTATCTATTTTTTCTTCTTGATTTATTTTATCTTCTTCTTGCAGAAGAGCTTTTTCAGTATGTTGACATTTCAATCTTTCCCCATTGTGCAATCGGTAAAACAGCTCTTGTTCAGACATTGCAACTTCTGTTGCAATGTCTATTTTCGATAGAGTAGAGACTACTTCGTACTTAATCTGTGTCAGCATTTTTGTAAAAAGTTCAAAGGACTCACGCTTGTATTCCTGTGTTGGGCTTTTTTGGGCATATCCACGCAAATGAATACCTTGCCGTAAATAATCCATTGCCGCCAAATGCTCTTTCCAATGATGATCTAACAATTGCAGCATAATCGTTTTTTCTGTATTTCGCATAACATGCGAACCTATTTTTTTCTCTTTTTCTTTATAAGCATTAGTGATTTTATAAAATATTCTTTGACACAGTACCTCTTTATCAATATTTATATTCTCTTTAAGCCACTCCCTAACGGGAAGCGCTATACCAAAATCTTCCTGTATTTGTTCCTCTAATCCATAAATATTGCATTTTTCTTCTAAATTTTGTGAAACAAAAAGATCAACTATATCGCGTACCACTTCTTCTCGAATCAAAATAATGGTGTTAGCAATGTTGTCAGATTTTAATAGTTCAAATCTCTGCTGGTAAATCACTTTACGCTGGTCGTTAGCTACATCATCATATTCTAATAACTGTTTTCGAATGTCGAAATTCATTTCTTCCACACGTTTTTGAGCTTTTGCAATAGCACAATTAATCCACTTGTGTTCAATAACATCACTTTCTGCAACACCCAAACGGCGCATCATAACAGACATTTTCTCGGAGGCAAAAATACGCAGCAAACTGTCTTCCATCGAAAGATAAAATTGAGAAGATCCTGGATCTCCTTGTCTTCCTGAGCGCCCACGCAGCTGATTATCGATACGTCGAGACTCATGTCGTTCAGTACCTAAAACATGCAATCCACCGGATACGATAACGGCATCATGCCGCTTTTTCCATGCAATTTTGCACTGTTTTATTTCCATCTCAGTAGGATTATTTAATTCAGAAAATTCAGATTCTAAATTACCGCCCAATACAATATCTGTTCCTCGTCCAGCCATATTGGTGGCAATTGTTACCGCTTTCGGACGACCTGCTTCAGCAATAATTTTTGCTTCGCGCTCATGGTTTTTGGCATTCAAAACTTCATGTTGAATAGAAGATTTTTTTAAAAACTTCGATACAAGCTCAGATGCTGCAATGGAAGTAGTTCCAATTAACAACGGTTGTCCTTTTGTATGACGTTTTTTCACTTCTTTTGTGATCGCTTGAAGTTTCGCTTTTTCGGTCAAATAAACTTGATCCGGCCCATCCTGGCGCAACATTGGTTTATTAGTGGGAATCACAACCACTTCTAAATCATATATTTTTTGTAATTCGAATGCTTCAGTATCCGCTGTACCGGTCATACCGGAAAGTCTTTCGTACAATCGAAAGTAGTTTTGCAGAGTAATCATTGCTAAAGTTTGATTTTCTAATTGAATAGGAATACCTTCCTTTGCTTCGACCGCTTGGTGTAAACCATCAGACCAACGTCGCCCAGGTATCAATCGACCTGTATGTTCATCAACAATAATGATCTCATTGTTTTTTATGATATAATGAATATCTCGGTGTAGTAATACATGAGCGCGTAATGCGGCGTATATGTAATACATTAATGGCATATTTGCTGTATCATATAAACTTTCTCCGCATTTCATCAGTCCTTCTCTTACAAGAAGAGACTCAATAGTTTGATAGCCTCGCTCGGTTAAGTAGACCTGTCTATTTTTTTCATCTACAATACAGTCTCTTCCTTCCTTTTCAGTAATTTCTCCTTTTTTTTCCTCTCTTGCTTTCTGCAACGTCAGAAATGGGATAATTTTGTTTATCCTAATATGAAGATTTGAATTTTCTTCTGATTGACCTGAGATGATTAAAGGTGTTCGCGCTTCATCAATCAAAATCGAGTCGACTTCGTCGATGATGGCATAATGCAGTGGTCTCTGAACACATTGATTCAAATTGAAAACCATATTATCTCGTAGATAATCGAAACCAAATTCATTATTCGTACCGTAGGTAACATCGGCCGCATATGCGGATTGTTTTTTTTCTGATCCGATTCCAGGGATATTAATTCCCACAGTCAAACCTAAAAATTCATAGATGGGTTTCATCCATGTCATATCGCGTTTTGCCAAATAATCGTTCACTGTAACCAGGTGCACACCCTTACCAGTCATAGCGTTAAGATAAGCCGGCATTGTAGCTACCAGAGTTTTTCCTTCTCCTGTACGCATTTCTGCAACTTTCCCATTATAAAGAGCAATACCTCCTATTAGTTGAACATCAAGATGACGAAGTCCTAGTGTCCGCATGCTCACCTCGCGCACCACAGCGAAAGTTTCTGGCAACAATGCATCCAAACTCTCGCCCTGCGAAAATCGTTTTTGAAATTCGTTCGTCTTTCTACTCAAAGCTTTATCGGATAAATTCTTGATTTTCGGTTCTAGAGCATTGATTTTAATTACTGTTCTAGAGTAGTTTTTGAGCAATCGTTCGTTACGAGTACCAATTACTTTTCTAATAAGGTTTCCAAACATATGCGATATTGTATATCATCGGAAAATGAAGGGGAATTTCCGAATCTATTCATGTCTATTCGTACCCATAATCCGAAATCGATAAATCAGTGCTTTCAAAGCAAACTACTTAGACCTCTTATACAAAAGGCTCAAGAGATTCGAACTGTAGAAAAGTTCTTGAATCAGATTTTGCCTTCAGAAATAGTTCCGCATTGTCGAATCATAAATCTCTCTCAGGAGACATTAATCCTCCAATTAGAAAAGGCGACTTGGGCCACACGAATTTACTATCTGATACCTAATCTTTTAGAGAGATTCTCTCAACAAAAATTCAACAGAATTCGAAAGATTCGATGCCGAGTGCGCCCTAATTTGTACATTTGATTTTAATAACAATCGGAAACGAATTGCTTGTTGCTAAAGTTACAAATAATACTCCAACTCTCTTTGCGATCCCATAACTTCCCTAATAAAAAAAGGCAACCACCACTACATTAAAGGTATTCCGAAATTTAACGAAACGACAGACTTCGATTATCCTTACGTTTAATAAAATATAAACACAAATCTTGTACCAAACAATAAGGAAAGGAGGAAGATACTAACTCTAATTTCCGTCACTTACTATTTGCTTGATTTCTTGACACGAATGAGTCTTTGTTGGTGTTTTGTGAAAGCTGAAAAAACTGCACTACTAGTATAATTAACAAGTAAGATCTATGAATACCGATTCATTTCATAGCCTTTTTCAGGGCTCTCTGTTTAACAGCTTATATCTTCTACACTTTCTCCAAAAACATAACTATGTTATCCATTCTACTCAAAAGAAAAACGCTAATTCTAGCGTAGGTAATTTCGAAGTTAGTTTTTTCGACAACGTAGAAAAGTAGGAATGTCTAAATACTCAAAATCGTGAGCTCGTAACTCCTCCATTGTTATTATACGTGTAGAAGATTCCTGATTGCGCATATATGTTGGACGATCTAATTGATGATAATCATCATCAGAAATTTCTCCTTTTCTGGTGTCTTTTATAGACTTACAAGATATACCCATACTATCACTATCCCGTACGTCGAGTCCTGTAACTACAATAGTTACTCGCAATTCATCACTCATTTCAGGATCAATCACAGTACCAACAACTACCGTCGCGTTTTCCGACGAAAATAATTTAACAGATTCCCCTACCTGTTCAAACTCCCCAATAGAGAGATCTATGCCAGCAGTAATATTCACTAATACTCCTCGAGCCCCTGTGAAATCCACATCTTCTAGCAATGGACTAGCGATAGCCGCTTCTGCTGCTTCTCGTGCGCGATTCTCGCCACTACTAACTCCTGTTCCCATCATCGCCATACCCATTTCGGACATCACCGTTCGTACATCTGCAAAATCTACATTGATCAACCCTGGACGAGTAATCAAGTCGGCGATACCATGCACTGCACCCAATAGTATGTTATTGGCAGCCTTAAACGCATTTAACAATGTTATATTTTTACCAAGTACATTTAATAACTTGTTGTTAGGAATAGTTATTAGAGAATCGACATACTTAGTCAGTGCCTGAATTCCTCCTTCGGCTGTATCCATACGTTTTTTGCCTTCAAACAAAAACGGTTTTGTAACAACAGCAACTGTTAGTATTCCCAGTTCTTTGGCCACTTCCGCAAACACAGGTGTCGACCCTGTTCCAGTACCCCCTCCCATACCAGCTGTTAAAAAAACCATATCGGTTGTTCCTTCAAGGATTTCCCGAATTCGTTCTCGTGCTTCCTCAGCTGCTTGACGACCGATATTAGGGTCTGCTCCTGCACCTAATCCTCTTGTTATCTCTTCACCTAATTGCAATATGATACGAGCACTAGAACGACCTAACGCTTGGGCGTCGGTATTCGCACAAACAAATTCAACACCATCAATGTTTTCAGTAATCATGTGTTCAATGGCATTTCCTCCTCCTCCACCGATACCTATTACCTTTATTTGGGCATTTTGAGGTGAAACGTTGACAAGATCAACCATATTCTTTTCTCCTAAAAATTCCCTTGAAACCAATTTTTCATTCGTTTCCATAAACTCAAACTACGACTTGAATTAAATATCGATTGATTGTTAATTTGATTTTGATTATGATGGCTGTGGATCAATAAACCGACTGCCGTCGCGTAGATGGGATTATCCCGAATGTCCACTAGCCCATTGACGTATTGAGGAACACCAAGCCGTACAGGCATTTGGAAGATTCTTTCACCTAATTCAATACATCCCAAAATTCGCGAAGCGCCTCCTGTTAGCACAACACCGGCAGCAACTAAATGTTCAAATCCACTACGTTGTAGTTCGGCCAATACCAACTCAAACAATTCTTCATATCGTGCAGAAACTACCTGATCTAACGCTCTTTTTTGGATTCTCTTCAATGATTGTCTAGCGGCACTCGGCACTTGCACGACCGCTTCAGGATCAACATTCGTAGGAAGTACAGACGCGTATTTTACCTTAATTTGTTCAGCATATTGCATGGGAGTACGTAAGGCTATAGCAACATCATTAGTTACGTGATCACCTGCAACTGGAATAACATGAGTATGGCGGATAGCATCCTGCGTAAAGACAGCGATATCGGTAGTACCTCCACCAATATCAACCATACAGACGCCCAATTCTTTTTCATCATCAGTTAATACAGAATGACTTGAAGCGAGTTGTTCTAAAACAATATCACCAATTTGCAATCCGCAACGACGAACACATTTGGTTATATTTTGGGCTGCACTTACAGCGCCAGTGACTATATGTACTTTCGCTTCTAGGCGAATTCCTGACATTCCTACAGGTTCTCGAACGCCTTCTTGATTATCGATAATGAATTCTTGTGGCAGAATGTGAAGTATTTTTTGATCGGAAGGAATGGCTATAGCTTTTGCCGCATCAATTACCCGATTTACATCCGACTGATTAACTTCATGATTATGAATCGCTACAATTCCGTGAGAATTTAGACTGCGTATATGACTACCAGCAATTCCAGTACAAGCAGAACGAATTTCACAACCAGCCATCAACTCTGCATCTCCAACCGCATGTTGAATAGACTGTACTGTCGATTCGATGTTGATTACTACCCCACGTTTTAGTCCGCGTGACGGATGTGTTCCAAATCCAATAACTCTGATCTGATTATCTTGATCCACTTCTCCGACAAGTGCAACAATTTTGCTAGTGCCAATATCTAACGCAGAAATAAGATTCTTTCCCAAATTTTTCGACATAGTCGTCCAAACTCTCTCTCCCTGTATGCACGCACATCGTCCGATAAACGGCGGGTATACTTTTTCAAAAAGTATTGCAAAAACCAGATTTGTTCTATTCTAACACCCTTTTTTTGATTTTATCACTTTTACAGATTTTTTTAAATTATTAGTACATCTATAGATAATATTCACATTTAAAAATTCCGCTAATTGTTCTCCTTTCTATGGGAAATTCTAGAAAATCTCATTTCACTGTAAACCAACCTGTTTGGATGAAAAAGAATCAATATGACCTATTTGTTGTATGACTGTGCCGATCGCTGATAATTTATTAGTACAAACGGGCTAGTTTCTTTCTTAAAGAATTAATCAACATTTTTCACTTTCTAAACGAATTTTGGTATAGCCGTTTAATAAAGAGACCAAGATTTTCGACCGCAACTTTTAGAGAAATTATCTTTATATATAAAGAACCAACAATTAACTAAATTTCTCAAATTGAGAACAAGATTTTCTCTCCGCCATCCGAACTTTGAAGTTGAAGCAAGTCTTTTACAACAAAACAGTTTAGTGTTTTCGTCAGTACAACAATCTGTCCTTTTTTAAAGAACTTAGCTATACCCGTCTTTCCATTGAGCCAATTTTTCTGTGTGTTCTATTCTATAAAAATATTCCGTATTGGTGAATAAACAACCTTAGAGATATCTACGAAAATTTCCCTTTAGAATTGATTTTGATACGTATGTGTAAAAAGTTTTCTATTGTAGGAATACACCAAGCCCCACTCTCTTGTTTTTTCGTTACAGAGAATTCTACATCTAACTTGATCCGATCAATTGTGGTTTCAGATCGCATAAGCTCGGATTATAACAATATTAGTAAGGAACAGGGTTTGTTGTGGTCACAAACCGATTATTTGTTGTCTATTAACTTTTTGCCTTCAAAAAGTTCTGTAATCGCCAAGAATATGTACTTCTTTGACCAACTGGATTCCGTGAATTTCGTACACTCGCTGCGCGACATATTGGATTAATTGTTCAATATCAGCAGCGTTTGCGCCTCCTGTATTTAAAATAAAATTGGCATGTTTTTTTGAAACTTCTGCGTTTCCAATGCTCATACCTTTTAATCCTGCAGTCTCGATGAGATGAGCTGCGTAATTTCCCTGAGGATTACGAAAAACAGAACCACAGCTAAAAGTTCCAATAGGTTGGGTATTGTTGCGCTTTTTTAAAAAAATACTTATGCTTCTCTTGGTATCAACGGTATTTTTCTGATCAAAATAAAAATATCCAGAAACGAAAAATTGACTATTGAGTCCGTGAATTTCACGATAACCAATTGTAAATTCATCCGAACGTCTCTTATGGAGCATACCCATGCGATCTATTGTCTCTACTCGAACAACATGATGCCAAGTATCTACTCCAAAAGCACCAGCATTCATAGTTAAAGCCCCACCCACAGTTCCTGGAATCCCTGCAAAAAAAGCCGCATCTTTTAATCCTAAACTTATACAAAATCTCGCTAGTCTGTGGCAAGTAACACCCGACTCGGCACGAATTACCAATCTCTTTTCTTCTTTAAAAAAAGAAATTTTTTTTAATCGATTTAGAGTGAAAATTACTGTGCCCTTAATTCCACCATCACGGATCAAGACATTACTTCCCAAACCCAGACAAGTCAATGGTTCGTCAGGTGGCGATTGAATGAGAAAATTTTGTAAGTCTGCTAAATCCACAGGTTGATACAATCGTTCAGCGTTACCGCCTACTCTCCAGGACGTATAACGTGCCAAATTGTGATTATAAACTAAACCGATGCGCAAATTTTGCGATTTTTTCTCCGTACGTATTTTCCAACAGTACACCGAACAGATGTTAAAGCCGTTGCAGCGGATCCTACATTGCCCGCACCTTGTAAAATAACTACATCATTAGGTTGTACCAATTTTTGCAACACTTTCTGTAAATCTTGCAATCTTGGAACAAATACGGTCTTTTTTGTAGTATGGTTCCTGACAATCTTCAGTAATGTATCTCCATCAATTCCTGGAATGGGAATTTCTCCTGCACTATAGATTTCAAGTAATACTAATACGTCGGTCTCCACCAATACTGAAGCAAAATCATATATTAACCCCTGTGTTCTACTGTAACGATGAGGCTGAAATACTAGAACAATACGACTACCGGGCCATGCGGCTCGTGCTGCCAACAAAGTCGCTCTAATCTCGTTGGGATGGTGTCCATAATCTTCAACCACAAGTGCTTTTCCATTTGCAAGCATCATTTCGCCTTTAATATCAAAGCGACGCTCCACTCCAGAAAATTGCGTTAGGGATTGCAACAGTTTCTTTTCATCTACTCCAATCCATTCACTAACCGCTATGACTGCTAAAGAATTAAGAACATTATGTCGACCTACTAAATTGATTCTGACAGATAAAGTTTTATTTTTTTTCGATAATCGATACATACGAAAGTTACTTTGCAATCCTTTCTGTAAGAAAGAATCGGCTCGGTATTCGGCTTTTGAAGAAAAACCGTAGGTAATCACTCTCTGAGAGAGAGTTGGAATTAATGCGTGCAGCACAAGATCATCTATACACAAAACCACTACCCCATCTTTATGAATTTGATGAATGAATTGTACATAGGCATCTTTCAAACGATTGAAATCTCCTTCATAGGCGCTTAGATGATCCGAATCGATGTTCGTTATTACACCAATATTAGGACGCATATACAGAAAAGACGCATCACTTTCGTCAGCTTCAGTAATAAAAAGAGGTCCATATCCCAGTCGTACAGATGTTTGGACTCTATTTAATACACCTCCAATTACAAACGTCGGATCCAAATTGGCTGTGGTAAAAACATCAGCTAAAAGAGCACTAGTAGTGGTTTTACCGTGAGAACCAGATATCGCAATCGATTGATAACCTGTCATCAGTTTAGCGAGCATTTGTCCCCTTTTTAGAATGGGGATTTTCGCGCGTTGGGCAACAATGAATCCTGGATTGTCTGAAGTAATGGCGCTTGAATACACAACACAGTCGGATTCTACAATAGTTTTCTTGCTATAATTGAACGTAATATTGGCTCCTAATCGGCAAAGTCTTTCGGTATTGTTATTAGGAAACACATCAGAACCGCTTACACGGTATCCTTTTTTCAACAGAATTTCCGCAAGTGCACTGACACCAACTCCGCCGATTCCCAAACAGTAAATATACCTAATCGTTTTTCCATTTAGTATCACAATATTCTCTTACACTCGTTAACAATATTTTGCACAGCTCCTCGTTTCGATAAATTTCGTGCACATTCAGACATTACTAACAAAAGACCTCTATCTCGAAAAAATCGCTTGAAATAATGAACCAAACATCTGTTTGTCAACGATTTTTCTGAAATAATAATGGCAGCTCCTTTCTGTTCTAATAAACGACCGTTATGAAACTGATGATTATCCGTAGCGTACGGATAAGGAATGAAAATACTGGCTACACCTACTGATATAATTTCACTTACTGTCAAAGCGCCTGATCGGCAAACAACCAGATCAGACCATGTGTAAGCTTTACACATATCATCAATAAATGCATCAAGCCGAATCTCAAAGGATAAAGTCTTAAAAGTGTTATAAGAATCCTTAGTCCGTTCGAAGTCAGATAGACCAGTCTGATGCCAAATTGTAAGTTCTCTGGAATGAGGATAGTTTCTTAAAGTTTCTACTATCTTCTGATTGATTGAATAAGAACCTTGACTACCTCCTAAAATTAAAACTCGTAGAGGGCCGCGACGACCCATCAAGCGGATTCGAGGCAAAGGTGTATTAAGTAATTCAGATCGAATGGGATTTCCGGTAGTCTTCACATTGTTCCTATCAGAGAAAGCACCTGGAAAAGCCTGCAGAACAGATCGAGCTGTTCTTGCCAACAATCGGTTGGTCAGCCCCGAAATCACATTTTGTTCATGAATAATCATAGGTATTCGATTTATCCACGCTACAAATCCTCCGGGTCCTGATACATATCCTCCCATTCCTAAAATCATTTTTGGTTTTATTTTTTTAATTATTCGATAAGACTGAAAAATTGCTCGTACTAAATAAAAAGGCATAAAGAGTGATCGTATCAATCCTTGATTTCGATACGTTCTAATTTGAATTAGTTGTAGCGGAAATTCGTGAGAAACCAGTTTTTTTTCTAAACCGTTCACAGTTCCTAGCCAATAAACACTTATTCCTTGATATCGCAGTGCACGTGCTATCTCAAGAGCGGGGAATATATGCCCTCCGGTACCTCCGGATATAATCAATACTCGCTTCATTGGATTACTTTAAAATCTTTCCAATACAGTATTTTCCACCTTTCGTAAGATGCTCCACGATCTTCCAATCCTAATCATTTTTCAATTTTAATCTCTTTTTATTTTTGCATTCTTGTCAAATTTTGTATGCAATCCTTAAAAATAAAGTAAAAAGTTCTCCAATAAACATCAAATTCTTCAAGAAAGCACTGCAAATAAAAAGTCCGTATACCATCCACTCCCAGTAAATAGAAAAATTTCTGTACATTCTTATTTTCCCAACCCAATAGCCAAAATACACCTCTTCATAAAGAAATCAGCGCTAAGTTGGTAGACCTTTCTCCGGAACCGAAAAAAATCATCATGACAAGAATGCGAAAAAACTGTCAATCTTCATCGAAAGTTGGTTCAAAATCAGGTTCTAGTACGATTCCAAATAAAACATCGCCGAAAAAACTGCAGTTTAAAAATCCTTTAAACTCCATATGCACTGCTCATAAATTTTTATGACTTCTGTAACTTACAGAAAAACATTCTAACTAAATCTAAAATAGACTCCCGAAAATCAACAATAAATAAATCCTACAATAAACCGATAGAACAAAACACCATAAAAAACAAAACTTCCAAAAGTAAACAACTTACGAAAGTGTTGATTTTTCCTGTCACAGTTCCTTTACAATTTTTATAAATACATTGCCTCGATGTGCATAGTGTTCAAACATATCGTAACTAGCGCAGGCAGGGGATAGCAAAACAATATCTCCCGATTTTGCAACATCTACGGATAACCTCACAGCTTCTTCCATAGAAGAAGCTTGAGAGGTTTTTGTGCAGTCGTATAAAGCCCTCTCCAATTTCGACGCGTCTTTGCCGATTAAAACAATCTGCTTAACATATCGTGCAATTATACTTCTCAAAGTAAAGAAATCAGCCCCCTTACTGTCTCCACCCGCTATTAAAATCAATTTTTTCTTACTGGTACTTCCTAAACTTGTAATGGCCGCTTGAGTCGCACCAATATTTGTTCCTTTCGAGTCGTTATAGTAATCCACCCCTTTATATTTCCGTACCCATTGGCAACGATGACGGATACCCGTAAAACCACGCAAGACTTTAAGCATGGTGTCCATAGGGATTTTCGCTGCCGTCCCTATGGCTAAAGCAGCTAACGCATTTTGAACATGATGACGAGCATTCAGTTTTAGTTCTTTAACAGACAAAAGTTTTTGGCCTCGATACGTAATGAAACTTCTGCCGTTGTCTTCTTTTGACGAAAAATCTGCCTGATTTTGCAAACCAAAAGACAACCCATCTTGGTGAAAATTTTCACAGATTCTTAACTCATCTGAATTGACAATAGGTATCTGACAAAAATTATAAATCCGTTTCTTAGTTTGAATATATTCAAGCGGATTGATATATCGATCCATATGATCTCTACTGATATTTAGTATTGTTGCGGCGTATGATCGCAAAGAAAAAGTTGTTTCCAATTGAAAGCTCGACAGTTCCAAAATATAATAATCGGGATTAAGATGAATTGTTTGCAATGCTGGTTTTCCAATATTTCCGCAAACAACAGCGTCAATTCCTGCGGATTTCATCATCAACTCTAAAATTGTTACAACTGTTGTTTTTCCGTTAGATCCGGTAATTGCAATAACAGGTTTTTTAACCGAACGAGCAAACAACTCAATATCTCCGATAATGGGCTTACCTATTGCTGCCTGCTTGACGATAACGGGTTCTCTAAGAGAGACACCTGGACTCAACACTATTTGTTCTGCTTTGTGCAATAAATTTTCAGAAAATCTACCAAGTACCAATTCAATATGAGGATAAGATTGGACGAACTTTTTTAATTTCGAAGGTTGTTTTTGACAATCGATAACTGCGAAAGGTTGTTTTCTCTCTGAGAAAAATTGCGCACAAGAAAATCCTGTTTTACCTAGTCCTACAATGACAGTCAATTGTCTGTTTGACATACTGTCCTACCTCACTTCTAAAGTGACTAAACTGAAAAGTACCAAAATAAAAGTAACGATCCAAAATCGCACGACAATCTTAGGTTCAGGACAACCCTTCAATTCAAAATGATGATGTAATGGCGCCATACGAAAAACCCGATTACCTCTCGAAAATTTGAAATAACTTATCTGGATAATAACGGATAGAGCTTCAAAGACAAAAACTCCTGACATAAAAAAATACACTATCTCTTGCAGAACTATGACCGAAATTATCCCCAAAGCAGCACCTAGTCCCAATGAACCCACATCTCCCATAAAAATCTGAGCAGGATAAGTGTTGTACCATAAAAATCCTAGTCCTCCACCGACCAAAGCACTACAGAAAACCACAATCTCACCAACTCCAGGAATATAGGGTAGCGATAGATGTTCCGCAAAAACGTAGTTTCCACTGGAATAAGAAAAAATTCCCAATCCTCCCCCAACCGTTACAATAGGCATAAGAGCTAATCCATCCAATCCGTCAGTCAAATTTACCGCATTACTGCTTCCCACGACGACAAAATAAACAAGAAAAATATAAAGAAATCCTAAATTAGGTAATGAATTTTTTAAGAACGGAACAATTAATTGAGTTTCGTTTGGACCTGTAGCTGTGAAATAGAGATACACCGCCACTATAAGACCAGCCAGAGATTGAAGAAGATATTTTGAAAACGCAGACAACCCCTTGCTGTCTTGCTTAATTATTTTACAATAGTCATCAATCCATCCTATAAACCCAAAAGTTATTGCAATCAACAAAACAATCCATACAAATCGATTAGTAAGATCTCCCCACAATAAGGTACTAGCTGCAATAGCGAGAACAATAAGCGCCCCTCCCATAGTAGGAGTTCCAGATTTTTTCAAATGAACTTGAGGTCCATTTTTTCTTACTATTTGACTAATTTGCAATTTTTCAAGTTTTTTTATTAAACACGGACAAAAGAAAAAAGTAATAAATAACGCGGTCAAAGCACTTATAATTGAACGAAATACTAGGCGATCGAAAATACAAAAATTCTTAAAATAATGGTTTAAAAATCCGATGATCCAAAGAAACATAGCTATTCTTTGATTAGCTCCCACACAATGTTTCTCATATTCATAGAACAGGAGCCTTTTACCAGTACAACAGTACTGGCATCCAAACGCTTTTTCAATACCATCAATAATTTTTTCTGATCATCAAAATAATACGGACTTCCAAAAGCTTCGGAGGTACGACGAGTTAAAATTCCATAACAAAATAACTCATGAATTTCAGATTGAAGCGCCCGTTCACCCATATTGAAATGCAATCGATCTGCGTCTTTGCCCAATTCTCTCATATCTCCCAAAACTAGAATCAATCGATATCCGTAAAAAGTGGATAGTACGTCGATAGCAACAGATACTGAGGATGGATTCGCATTGTAACTGTCGTCAATGATAATAGCTCCGCGATATCCTTTTAGACACACCATTCGTCCGTCAACCGCACAAGTATTTTCTAAACCGGATTTTATTGCAGCAATGGAAAAATTCTGAGAATAAGCAGCAGAAGCAGCTGCTAAAGCGTTCATTATATTATGTCTTCCTAAAAGAGACAGTTGAATAACGCTAGTCTCCCCATTGGGGAGCATTAAGTGGAAGATAGATTGCCCATTAGGATTTATTGTAATATTCTGTGCAGTAACATCGGCTGTACTGTCGCAAGCGAAGGTGATCGTTCTTCGGATACCCGCTATTTCTCTCCAAAAATTTGAAAAAGGATCATCGTTATTGATAATAGCAACTTGATCAAGCGATAACTCTTGATAAATCTCCCCTTTCGCTTGTGCCACTCCTTTAATACTCCCAAATCCTTCTAGATGCGCAAAACCTGCATTAGTGACAATAGCAATGTTAGGTCTGGTTATTCGCGCTAAACAGGAAATTTCTCCGGGATGATTGGCTCCAAATTCTACCACAGCGTAGTTATGTCTAGCACGCAAATTCAACAGAGTTAACGGCAATCCAATATTATTATTGAAATTCTTTTTTCCGGTTAGTACATTGCTGCTTTTCTTTCGAAAAATATTGGCCAGTAATTCTTTAGTGGTTGTTTTTCCACAGCTACCGGTCACTGCTACAATTATCACTTTTTTCATACGATTACGTTGATAATTTGCCAGTTGAATAAGAGCACGGTGAGTATCTTGTACACAAATTTGTGGTATAGATGTTGTATCTTCTATCCAATGACTAACAATTGCTCCAAGAGCCCCTCGTTCTAACGCCAATTTTACAAAATTATGAGCGTCAAAATGTCGGCCTTGTAGAGCAACGAAAAGGTTTTCAGATTCAATAGTACGAGTATCTGTACTGACGGTAGATGTAAAATCTTTATCTTCTCCTCTGAATTTTGCATTAAGAATGTGGGCAATTTGTGAGAGTTTCATGTATTAATATCTTCCTAATTTCCTGTATATCGTTAAAAGGAAAAATTTTCCCGTTAACAATTTGAGTAGTTTCGTGCCCTTTACCCGCAATTAATACAATATCGTTAACTGCAGCCTTTTGTATCGCATAACGAATCGCAGCAGCTCGTTCAATTTCAACTATCGCTTCTTTAGGACTTTTTAATCCCGATTGAATATCTTGAATAATGTTCAGAGGTAATTCGCTCCTCGGATTGTCATTGGTTATAATAATCTGGTCCGCATAGCGTTCTGCAATGGATCCCATTTTCGATCGCTTACCTCGATCACGATCTCCACCACAACCAAAAACGCAAATTAATCGACCTCCACAACAATATTCCCGTAATGAAACTAGAACACTTCTCAATGCATCAGGTGTGTGCGCATAATCTACCACTATCTTTGGCCCTTCGATACATTTCACGCATTCTACTACTTGCATCCGACCTGAAATATTTTTCAATTTTGATAATTCTAAGAGTATTTCCTTCAAAGGAATACCAAATAATCCAAGAATTCCAAGAACAACTAAGGCGTTGACAATATTAAATCGCCCATAGAGAGAAGAAGTAAAAACTCCATTTCCCCAGGGGGTTTGAACATTTACCGAAAATCCACCTTGTGTCGATATTTTTATATCTGTAGCTACTACTAAAGAGATTCGACTATCTTTTGTATCCTCTCTCATAGAGAAACCAATTATCGTTATCTTTTTATAATATTTCTCAATAAGGTATCTACCAAATTCATCATCGTAATTAATTACTCCATAATTTAAGCCAATTTGTTGAAATAACGATTCTTTTGCTCGTGCATAATTTTCTATACTTCCATGGTAATCCAAATGATCACGAGAAAATTGAGTCAACACAGCTATATTAAAATTTACATTACCCACTCGATGTTGATCTAACGCATGAGAAGAAACTTCCATTACAACAACTCTCGCTCCTCTTCTTCGTAAATACGAAAAAATTTTTTGCAGCTGAAGAGAATTAGGAGTGGTGCAACCGGTTTTTATCAAATCATTTACAAAACCATAACCAAGAGTACCTAATATACCACACGGTATATTTTGAGATCGTAGCAATTGGGCAACAAAATGCGTACACGAAGTCTTCCCGTTGGTTCCTGTAATACCAATAATTTTCATCGATTTTGTTGGATTCCCATAGAAGCGATCCGAGATCTCAAAAATCCGACTTCGTAATCCTAAAATAGGAATTAAGGGAACAGACGATCCTTCTATCGGAGGTTTATAATCATGTGCGTCGTAAAATACGGCAGATGCTTGTTTATCAAGAGCCTCTTTAATGTAAGAACGTCCGTCTGTGTAAATTCCTGGATAAGCGATAAAAAGATCACCTTTTTGAATTTGACGACTGTCAATTTGAATCTCTCGAATTAGAACATCAGGCAGTAATGGCTTATCACTAAACCCTCTTAATAAGAGATTGAGAGAGATACCGCTCATCTAGAGAAATCCATAGTATAATCTTGCGCCTATTGTAACTAATAAAATACAAATTACGCAACGTAAGAGAAATTTAGAAAACACAAGAGCTTTTTCCAAAATTCCAAAAGGTTTATCGTTTAGGTTCACGAATAACAACAAGAAACCACAAGCCTCTCTGCTGCTAATTCAGACCACATTTTCCATTATTCTAAGAGGTGTTACATTTTCTCCTTTTTGAACCAGAAATTAATTTCTGAGGATTTTCTCAGCAAGTCACGCTGCACCAGCGGTATCCCCACCCCCAATGTATATAAATAAGCGCCAAACAGAGAATGATATACTGTTCAGTACTTTGTATTTCGGCAATAGCAATCGATTTAGAATTGCCTAAAATACACAGTAAATAATACAGTAATACATTCGACAATAATCTGTTCGCACATTAAATTACCTGGCAAAACATTTGCTTGCTCTTTTTGTTCGACAATTAATACTGCTTCTCTCTTTTTTCAGTAGACATCTTCACGCCTAAGCGTTTTTATGGACTATTTGTTTGGCACAATTTTTCCAACAATGTTCTCTATCAAAATAAGCACTCCGATTTTTTACTCTGTAAAATCTTTTTTACTCTGTAAAATCTGATACCGCTACAACATAAACAACCGTTGATTGAGAACTTTAAAGACGTAAACAACCGCAAAAGTCTGAACTCAACAATCATCAGGGAATCGTTATAAAATTTTGTTGAATACAGATTCAACAAAAACAAGAATCCGCTAAGAAATTCGAATGAAAAATAATAAACAGACAAATAATAAATACAGACAAATAATAAACAATAACGTTTACATTAATTTTTCTACAACGCGCAAGCGAGCGCTTCGTGCTCTTGGATTTTCCTTGACTTCTTCTTCGGTAGGCCTGATCAAATTTCCCACTGTTTTTAAACGACGTTTTTTTTCAAATTCCAAAACAGGAAATTCTTTTAGAGAAAATCCACAAGACTCCCTTCGAATGAAACATTTAATAATACGATCTTCTAGCGAATGGAAACTAATTACACATAATCTTCCCTTATTTTCCAATACTTCTAGACATTGAGGAAGACATTTACTCAACTCGTCCAATTCGCAGTTAATAAAAATTCTAATTGCTTGAAATGTACGAGTCGCTGGATGTTTTTTACGTTCATAGTAAGGTACAGCGTTCATTACAATTTCACTCAATTGCAATGTACGATCGATATATCTTTTTCTTCTTGATATTGCAATTTCTTTTGCAATACGATTAGCGTACCGTTCTCCCCCATAGTACCAAAGTACACAACGAATATCTTCCTTGCTAGCTTGGTTAAGCCAAACAGCTGCGCTTATAGTTTGCTGCGGATTCATCCGCATATCCAAAGGCCCATCGTGCATAAAACTAAATCCTCTTTCAGGGTCATCCAACTGCGGTGAAGAGACACCCAAATCAAGAAGAACTCCTGTCACTTTTCCACTCCACCCACAATTTCGTACCACTCTTCCCAAATTTACAAAATTTTCATGGATAATAGAAAATTGTGAATCACAGAAAGAAAGAGCAGATGAAACAGCTTCGGGGTCTTTATCCATTGCCAACAGACGGCCTTTAGACCCCAACTGATTCAACAATCCAAAACTATGTCCTCCTCTACCGAAAGTTGCATCAACATATGTACCATCTCGATGAACAAAAAATTCCCGCATCACTTCATTAAACAAAACCGGGCGGTGGTATATCGTCATCGCAATTGCAGATACAGCAGGCACAGAAATACTAACTCATCTCTTTTCTCTCTCTTCTCTTTTTTCATTTCTTTTCACACTATTTTATTTTTCTTCATTATTTCCAGACCAATACCAAACCTTCTATCATGTATCAATCTCGCATAATGTCTGTTAACGACATATTGTCGAATAGAGCTTCTAGCCACCAAAGCCAGATATTCGACGAAAATTAACAACAATACGCACCGAGACATAACGCAAGAATTCTACATGAAACCCCATAAGATCTGCTCTATAATAAGAAAACAGTTTCCACGGCTAAATTTTCATCACAAATTCCAAATGCGCGGAATGTAAGTGAATGTGTAGAATTTCCATAAAATCTAAATCCGCTGTCTTATTAATTTGTAGAGACACAATCGTTTTAGTAAAGTTGCTAGACATTCTTCTCTGAAAAGTACTAGGGCGATCTACCAACACTAATTCGATAATGCCTGCTTCAAGTATTTACACATACAGCTATAGAATTTCTTCTACCTATAACAACAGTTTTGAAATAAAAACCGCAGGTGATATAACCAACATTCGATCGATAACACTTAATCCTTTCTCAAAAATTCCGATAATTTCTTCAAAGAATCCTCACAACCTACGTGTTATAAATATTGGTTAGAAATCAGTATTGTTTTTCACCCACACCATCCCAATGGTAGATGGAAAATCGGTGTCGAAAATCGCAGTTTTCTTGAACTTAAAAAACAATACCACCTTTTGGAGAAGTGGAGGAGAATCCTAGAAGTATCCTCTAAATACAGACTGCTACACCACGACCATCAACTACACCAATATTGTTTCGCTAAAAGCGAAGCCAGCCGATAAGCCGGGTTCTGTCGTGAACAGTCATCTATCTAGAGTGTGCGTCACCGCACACCTCAAGCAGCCTACCCAAATCTACACGCGGGCTACATGATAAAAATTTCTATTTGGCCTTTCTCCGAGTGGGGGTTTACCATCGCCGTTCCTGTTTCCAGAAACGCGGTACGCTCTTACCGTACCATTTCACCCTTACTGCTTTTCATTTTATGTCTACATGATTTTTGACTCAAAATTCAAACAGCGGTGTACTTTCTGTTGCACTTTCCGTAGACTCACATCTCCCAGGAGTTACCTGGCACTCTGCCCTATGGAGCCCGGACTTTCCTCTCAATGTTTTGAGCGACCGTTTGGCTGACTTCGATCGGAATTATAACAAAAAAATAAATAGAAACAAATTTTAAGATCAATAGTTTGATTAATGTTTTATCTTTACTAAATAGGAAAGACATTCCCATCTAATAGGAAAGACATTCCCATCTAATAGGAAAGACATTCCCATTGAGAAAGCGTTCAATTGTCAATCTCTTCTTCTACAAAAAGTATATTGTTTTTCTTGGCTTTGAACCTAAAGATCTTGCGCTAACCGACTTTTTTCCGTTATCATACAGAAATTTATACCGAGAGTGCACATGAATAACCGCTTCAGAGCTTACACCGAAGATATTTACCGCACCGTTTCTGCTATCTGGGATGATAGCATTATACCACAACTGATGAAATATATTAAAATACCGAATAAATCAATTTCTTACGACGTTCACTGGAAAACAAACGGTTATATGGACGAAGCCATGGCCCTTTTGGCGCATTGGTGCCAGCAACAACCTATTCAAGGAATGCAATTAGAAGTTCTACAATTACCTGAACGTACTCCTTTACTGTTTATTGAAATTTCTGGTTCTATCGATGAAACTATACTGCTTTACGGTCATATGGACAAGCAACCGGAAATGTCCGGATGGGATGAAGATTTAGGACCTTGGAAACCTGTACTGAGAGACAACAAATTATACGGTCGCGGAGGAGCAGATGACGGATACTCCGTGTTCTCTTCGCTTACCGTTATTACTGTCCTACAACGTTACCAAATTCCGCATGCACGATGCGTTATAATTATTGAAGGATCGGAGGAAAGCGGAAGTGTTGATCTATTTGCTTACCTTAAGCATCTGGATAATCGTATTGGAAATCCCTCTCTCGTCATTTGTTTAGATAGTGGGTGCATAAATTATGACCAACTGTGGTGCACCACTTCTCTTCGAGGCCTTATTGGAGGCGAATTAAAAATCGGGGTACTGAAAAATGGTATTCATTCAGGAACTGGAAGTGGTATTGTTCCTTCACCGTTTTCTATTTTGCGTCAGCTTCTGGATCGAATCGAAACAAGTGCTACAGGAACTGTAACTTTAGAGGCACTAAAGGTTAGTGCGCCTGCTCAGTATAAAGAGCAAATAAAAACAGTAGCTAAAAATTTAGGAAAAAAATTTATACAAAATACTTTCCCATTTCTGCCTGGAGTCAAATCAATGACATCCGATACTACCGAATTACTATTAAATGGAATTTGGCGCCCCCAACTCAGTATCATTGGTCTCGATGGTTTACCCGCGGTAGCAAACGCTGGAAATATTTCCATACCTTCGCTAAAGGCAACTTTGTCTATACGACTTCCTCCAATAATCGACGCCCAAAAGGCATCGATTATTTTAAAAAACACTTTGGAAAAAGATCCCCCTTATCATGCGGAAGTGTCTTTTTCTCCAAAAGTGGCATCTAGTGGTTGGCTATCTCCTCCTTTGAGTAGATGGCTCGAAAACGCTAATCAAATCGCTTCTAAACAGTTTTTCGGGAATCCGGCTGCCTATTGTGGTGAAGGTGGCACTATCCCCTTTATAAGGATGCTAGGTGAAACATTTCCAAATACCCAATTTATGATAACTGGAGTTTTAGGACCAAAATCTAATGCTCACGGACCTAATGAATTTTTGGATATTTCTATGGGAAAAAAATTAACAGCTTGTGTAGCTTCAGTTGTCGCAGCTCATTATAGAAACTATCATTCTTCAGACAACAGAAAGAAAAACAGAAGTTGTATCTCTTAAACTCTAACGTAAAAAATTCTTTAAGAAAAAATTAGGATTTCTTATTTTGCGAGAAGTGGTGGAAGGGGATTCTAGCGAATAGAGTTGTGATGATTATGAAAAATAACAATTGCATGTTGTTGAATAGAGTTGAATAGAAATGAAATTTGAAATGATTGAATTGGAAAAGCAGCGTAGTGAAAAAAGTAGCTAGAGTGAAAATTTTTCGTCCAAGAGACAGAAAATTGAGGCGATCAAGTGAAAAAAAATAGTATCTTTGAAAAAACCCTATCGGTTTTCCTCATTTTTACAAAGAGAGTTGTTTTTTTATTGTAACGACTAATCCTATGTATGATGTACTAATTGTTGGCAGCGGAGTTTCAGGTTTGAGACTTGCAATAAGTCTTGCTGACAGCAAGGTTCGAGTAGCTCTTCTTAGTAAAGAAGAGATTATGACTGGATCCTCTCCAAAAGCTCAGGGGGGAATAGCTGCAGTTATGGATACTACGAATGATAGTGTGGATCTACACGTACAAGATACCCTAAATGCAGGGTGTGGTTTGTGCGATTCGAACGTCGTTTGGTCTACTTTGTCTCAAGCCAAATCAACAATCGAATGGCTAGTTCAACGAGGAATTGAATTTACAAGAGATTCTAAAAAAAAATATCACTTAATGCAAGAAGGGGGGCACAGTAGGCGTAGAATTCTACACGCCACAGATAGAACCGGGGAGGTAGTGGTAAAAATTCTAGCTGAGCAAACAATAAAACATCCCAACATTGATTATTTCACTAATCATATGGCTATAGATCTACTTATCAAAAACGGAATTTGTATAGGAGCTTTGGTCTATGATACGGAAAAACATTCGTATTCAGCTTTTACTGCTCGCCATACAGTACTTGCTACTGGAGGAGCTAGTTTTATCTATCTACACACCAGCAATCCTAGTTGTGTTAGTGGAGATGGAATAGCCATGGCTTGGCGCGCAGGATGTCGAGTAGTGAATTTAGAATTGAATCAGTTTCATCCGACTTGCCTTTATCATCCACTAGCCAATTGCCATCTAATTTCTGAAGTCGTTCGCGGAGAAGGAGGGTATCTATTGCTTCCTAACGGGGAACGTTTCATGCCACACTACGACAAGCGAGCGGAAATGGCTCCCCGTGATATTGTTACCCGCGCTATACACACAGAATTACAAAAACATCAGCTGAATTGTATCTATTTAGACATCAGTCATCGTTCTTCTGACTTCATCAAAAAGGTCTTTCCGACTATCTATTCTACGTGTCTTAAATTTAATCTGGATATGACAAAAGAACCTTTGCCAGTAATACCAGCCGCTCATTATACTTGCGGGGGGATCATTACGGATTTGTCAGGAAAAACAGATATTCCTAATCTGTATGCCATTGGTGAAACCGCTTTTACAGGATTACATGGAGCGAACCGAATGGCCAGCAATTCCTTGCTGGAATGTCTTGTGTTTGCATCTAATAGTGCTCAAGCTATTCTTAAAACCCTTTCTTCATCTACTGCTTCGAAAAATGAAGAAACAAAATTGAATATCGAAGACTGTAAAAATCTAATTTTTCCTTACATTCCTACTTCAATACTAAGAACATCCTCTTATTCAGACCTCCTTTTTTATATTCAAAAAATCATGTGGGATTATGTTGGAATAGTTCGCACTAATAAGGGTCTCAATCATGCAAAAAAACAATTGCAAGAAATCACACAGCAGGTCGATATTCTTTCTTTAAAATCCACTAAACCATTCGTTGAGCTATGGAATATCACTACTGTTGCTAACTTGACAATTCGAAGTGCGCTCTTACGTAAAGAAAGTCGTGGACTGCATTACAACAAAGATTATCCGCAAACCGATGATTCATATACCAGAAACACTATACTGGTTCCGCCTGAATTCAAATCATCGGAAAATCGAGCATAAAATCTTAAAAATCACCAAAAGACTTGATACTACAAATTAGATAAAAGAAAACTTCGTGTATCCTCCACAAAAAATAGAGATCTAAAATTGAACAACGAGAAAACACACTTTCAAAAAAAACGATTTTTTCAATTTGGTATTAGATCTGGATGTATGATCCAATCAAGTATCCACTGAAAGTTTTCCGTTCTTTCTAAACAAACCACTGTCCCAGGAGAAAGTCGAAGGATGTTGCAATGGCAACTATCATTTCCTAAAACAAGAGCACTCACTAAACGGGATAAGAATGGCATATGCCCTACCAACATGGTATTTTCGTGCCATTTTTTAATGAGATCGACCAAAGGTGTTACAGAAGAATGTTCCGGTTCTAATAGCGTACAAACCTTCGTAGCAGTCTTACCGTTTTTGATAGAAGATATCGCAACGATTTCGCTCAAAATTTTCGCACTTTGTTGTGCTCGAAGTTTTCCACTATACATAAGATGCATAATCTGCACTTTTCGCTGCTTCAAATAGACAGCTATTCTACTGACTGCATCGATTCCTTCTTGAGTCAGCGATCGTTCGTCTGTATGATGTGATAGTCGTTCGGCATGCCCGTGGCGAACACAAAACAATTTCATCGAGACCCCCTCTTTAATTAACCAAAGATGAGAAAAATGAAAAAAATTCCGTTCTAATCTAATTGTATACTTGTGGTGGAAAAATATAAAGTTTCCCTGTATGGGAAAGCTTCCAATACGACTTTTTATAATCAGATATAGAAAATTTTGTAAAATACAAAACATTGACAACATTGTAAAAGATTTCTAAAATTCTTGCGTGTCCTAAGTTTTAGAGCTCTTTATTAGAGCTTTAGAGGCGTATGAAAGAATCTTAGGATCAACCGCATTTGGCTGGTTTATAAAACATTCTTCATCGTTACTATAAGGCAGAATCTTCTGAAGGTTTTTCGGATTTTGTTTGTACTACAGTTTATTTTCCGTACAAGAAGGATTATCGACATTATAACCAGGACCAAAAGACTAAAAGAAAGAAATTGATTTGTTGGGGTTGTTGGGGAAAAGATTGCACTGCACAATTTAATTTTTAATAGCGACTCTCATCGATTCTCATAATCTGAAAACCGAGGTCCCCATCGTCTAGAGGCCTAGGACACCACCCTTTCACGGTGGTAACAGGGGTTCGAATCCCCTTGGGGACGGATTTTTTGTTTGATTGGTGTTTGATTGGTTTAGATCGGAATTTTCCACCTATGAAATTCTCATTGAGAAATCAATTGCACTAAGATTTTTTGTTATCGCACCAACAGAGATAAAATCGATTCCTGTTTTAGCAATTTCCTGGATATTTTGCAAATTTACGTTTCCGGAAACTTCAAGTTTTACCATACCGCTACTAATAGAAACAGCTTCTTTTATACTATCGATATCAAAATTATCCAGCATAATAACATCCGCTTTTGCCTCTAGGGCTTCTTGTAATTCCTTCAGATTCTCAACTTCTATCTCTACCAATTTTTCAGGACAACAACTTCGTGCTTTTTGAATAGCTTCTGTTATTGAAACACAACTCATAATGTGATTTTCTTTGATAAGAAAAGCGTCGTACAATCCCATACGATGATTTTTTCCTCCACCGAATCGAACTGCGTATTTCTGTGCATAACGCATGCAGGGTATTGTCTTTCGAGTGTCGAGCAATTGAACTTTGGTTGTTTTTAGTTCTTCTATGTAGCGACGAACAAGAGTTGCAGTGCCTGATAATGTTTGCAACCAGTTGAGTGCCATTCGCTCACCTGTCAAAATTGAGCGGGCTTTCCCTTTCAGTTCTGCAAGCAATTGCCCATTTGAGATACAATCTCCCTCGTGCAAATCCCAACCTATCTCAACTTCAGGATCTATTTGGTGATAAACCATTTCAAACCAAGGAATTCCACAAACAACAGCATCTCCTTGAGCAACAACAACAGTTTTTACAAATTTGCAGGCCGAAATCAGCTGAATAGTAACATCTCGCTCTCCAACATCCTCTTCAAGACTCATTTGAACAGCTTTCTTAATAATCTCTCGATTCATGTATTTTCTCTTGATCCACACGAAAAGGTTTAAAAACTTTTTCTTTTCTTCACTTTTTAAATCGTTTCTTGTACAGAAATCGTAAAGTCTCGATAGGACCAAAAATCACATACAGAAAAGAAAGAACCAATAAAATATCCGATGGACTAAACATAACAATTGTGAGGATCAACGCTACACCCAATGTCTTCATGAAGGAGATACGATTGTACAAACTAATATTTTTAAAACTTCGGTAACGCACTGTACTTACCATCAACATTCCTAGAAACAAAACTGTAACCATCATCGGAAACGCGACACTTCCACCCTTAATATTATAAGTACCGCATACCCATACAATACTAGCCATCAACGCTGCTGCAGGTGGAGCAGGCAGCCCCTGAAAATAGTTTCCGTCAATTTTTTTTATCTGAACGTTAAATCTCGCTAAACGTAAAGCCGAGCAAACCATATAAAAGAACGCGGACAACCAACCTGTTCTTCCTATAATTTCGAGAGACCAACTGTACACCACTAGAGCAGGAGCAATTCCAAAACTCACCATATCAGATAAACTATCAAGTTGAACTCCAAATGCACTTTGAGCATCCAACAGTCGAGCAATTCGTCCATCCAAACCATCCATGAAAAAAGCAACAAAAATAGCCACCGCAGACTCTGCATATTGACCTCTTACGGTGGACACAACAGAATAAAATCCTGCAAACATAGCACCTATAGTGAACAGATTTGGTAATAAATAAACACCAAGAATCCCTAACCGCTTAGATTCAATCACAATTTCCCTCTGGAAAATTCTACCAAAATATTATAGCATCTGATTCTCTAAGAATATCATAAATTAAAATATACTGTACAACAGACTTCTAAATAAGAAGTCTGTTGTCCTCCTCAAAGGAGGAGGTGGGATGTGTGTTTTTCAATACAAAATCAAATTAAACACGTAGTGTACAGCAGATTGCTTTCTACCACCTTTAGTGTTTTCCATAAATACGATTGTGATTATTTTTTTGTACCACAATCATCTTCCTCTATCTTAAGAAAAAATCGTGCGTGTATTACTTTGTACAAACCATTCGGTTCTAATCTGCGTAAGTCCAAAAAACTTTCATAAAACTGACAGATCATGCATATTTTCAGAGAAAATTGTCAATTACCGAATGATCGAGGAGTGAGAAAATCTCATATAAGACTTTCAACAACTAAAAAATTCCAAGAAACTGTTTTTACAGACGGTCAAAAACACTTTGAAGTTTTATTTTCTGATATCGCGAGAGCTAAGCACTCGATCGACTTAGAAACTTTTCTCTTTCATAACGACACTTTAGGGAAAAAAGTCGCGTTTGAACTGGCAAAAGCCGCAAGACGTGGAATTAGCGTTCGAATCATGGTTGATGGCGCCGGAAGCCCGTTATGGAGTACAAATTTCGCTCGTTTTCTAGAAGAAGCTGGAGTAAAAACTAAAGTTTTTCATCCATTTCCTTGGCAATTATGGGACTGGAGTCGATCTATTGTTAGATTGCCTTCTCTTGTAAAATGGTTTTATTTAATTCGAAAAATTAATTTTCGAAATCATCGCAAGGTCTGTATTATCGATAAAAAAATTGCCTATATTGGCAGTTTAAATATTAGCAACTATCATTTATCTCTAGAACAAGGGGGAAAAGGATGGAGAGATACTTCGGTGCGTCTTGCAGGAATCGATTTAGAAGAATTAACAAAAGCGTTTGACGCAGCTTGGTACCATCGTACAATTAAGGAGCGCTTGCGAGAAATTTTTCGACAAATTCGAAAAGATCCACTCATCCGTCTTAATTATACGCGACAGCGCCGGCGCGTTCTATACAAAAATCTGCTTCAGAAAATGGCTAATTGCACGTACCGAATCTGGATTACTAATGCGTATTTTGTTCCAGACACTTTTTTATTAAGAAAATTGAAAGAAGCTGCTTACTCCGGAATTGACGTACGCATTCTACTGCCTAGAAAATCTGACGTAGTTATGATGCCCTGGGCCTCTTCCACTTTTTACTGCACTCTGCTCAAAGCAGGAGTGAGAATATTTGAGTATTTACCTTCAATGCTACATGCAAAATCGCTAATTATTGATGACTGGATGGTTATCGGTTCTAGCAATCTTAATTACCGAAGTCTAATCCATGATTTAGAAGCAGACATTCACATCAATTCTAAAAAATCCAAAAGAGTACTAGAAAGACAATTTCTAACAGATCTTAAAAATTCTCGAGAGGTCTCACTGCGCAGTTGGCAGATACTACGACCTCGAATCCAACGATTAATGGGAAGATTAGTAATCTACATTAAATATTGGATATAAAACAAATGATTAAATCTTATATCACTTTTTCGTAAACACAAATTGATCACCTTTTTTTTCGACTTCAATAACCGCATGCGGAACAAGTTTTCCTTCCAGAACTTCTTGAGCAAGTGGATTTTCTAAGTACTGCTGCAAAACTCTTTTTAGAGGTCGCGCACCATAAACAGAATCATAACCAAGTTCAGACAAGTATTTGACAGCTTCGTTACTTATCACTAATCGACAATCTCGTTCTTTCAAACGATTTTTGATTCGTTCAATTTGCATCACCGTGATATTACAAATTTGTTCTTCTGTTAGAGAATGGAAAACAACAACTTCGTCAATACGATTGATAAATTCCGGTCGAAAATTTTGAACAACTACTCCCATCACCATTTCTTTCATTTTGGTATAACTCTCCCCCGAAATCTCTTGAATCAATTGAGAACCAAGATTTGAAGTCATTACTATAACAGTGTTTCGAAAATCGATTGTTCTTCCGTGTCCATCAGTTAACCGTCCGTCGTCGAGAACTTGTAACAGAATATTAAATACATCACCGTGTGCTTTTTCAACTTCATCCAATAAAATGACAGAGTACGGTCGTCGTCGAACGGATTCCGTAAGATGCCCTCCTTCTTCGTAACCAATATAACCAGGAGGCGCTCCAATCAATCGGGCAATGGAATGTTTCTCCATAAATTCAGACATATCGATGCGTATCATAGCTTCCACAGTATCAAAAAGAAACGCAGCTAGCGTTTTACATAACTCGGTTTTCCCCACACCTGTAGGGCCCAAAAATAGAAGAGATCCAATAGGTCGATTGGGATCTGACAATCCAGCGCGCGAACGACGAATAGCATTTGAAACAGCTCTTATCGCTTCATCCTGACCAACAACTCTTCGATGCAGTTCCATTTCCATATTCAATAATTTTTCGCGCTCTCCTTCAAGAATTTTTGAAACAGGAATACGCGTCCACTTGGATACCACCTCGGCTACTTCTTCTTCCGATACTCGATTCCGCAGCAATGTGCGTCCACGCAACTGACCTTCCTTTTTAGAAGCAATAAATAATTTTTTCTCTAGTTCGGGAATAACACCATATTGTAATTCAGACATTCGTGTTAAATCGCCTAAACGACCCGCCGATTCCAAGTCGATTCGAGCTTGTTCCAGTTCTTCCTTAATTCTCTGGGTTCCATGTAAAATCGACTTCTCATTTTTCCACACTTTTTCTAAATCGAAATATTCTTTTTCAACATTTTTAATTTCTTTTTCTAAGTCAATCAACCGTCTTTTAGATGATTCATCGGTCTCTTTCTTTAATGCTTCATGCTCAATCTTAAGTTGAATAAGACGTCGTTCTAGACGATCAAGTTCAACTGGTTTTGAATCCATCTCCATACGAATTTGACTTGCCGCTTCATCAATCAAGTCGATGGCTTTATCGGGTAAATTTCGATCAGTAATGTACCGCTGCGATAAAGTCGCTGCAGAAATTATGGCAGGGTCTGTGATCTCAACACCATGGTGCACTTCGTAACGCTCCTTTAACCCACGTAAAATGGCAATAGTATCCTCTGTAGAAGGTTCATTCACCAATACTTTTTGAAAACGACGTTCTAAAGCAGCATCCTTTTCAATGTATTTCCGATACTCGTCCAATGTAGTAGCACCTACACAATGCAGTTCGCCTCGAGCCAATGTTGGTTTTAACATATTTCCAGCGTCCATAGATCCCTCCGCCTTACCTGCTCCAACCATTGTATGCAATTCGTCAATAAACAAAACAATCCGACCTTCTTGTCTGGATAAATCTTTTAACACTGCTTTTAAACGTTCTTCAAATTCCCCACGAAATTTCGCTCCTGCAACAAGAGATCCCATATCCAACGCCAAAATTCGTTTGTTTTTCAATCCTTCCGGAACTTCTCTATTAACAATACGCTGCGCTAATCCTTCTACGATAGCCGTCTTACCAACTCCAGGTTCTCCAATCAACACCGGATTATTCTTAGTACGCCTCTGTAAAACTTGTATAGTTCTGCGAATTTCTTCATCGCGACCGATAACGGGATCCAATTTTCCAGATTCAGCTTTTTTGGTAAGATCGACAGTGTATTTTTCTAACGCCTGCCTCTGTATCTCAACATCTTGAGCAGTTACACTCTCTCCACCACGCAAATCTTTTATACTCTTTTCAACAATCTTTTTATCAACGCCAAATTCTGTCAAAAGATCACACAATCGACCCCCAGCTTCTAATGCAGCTAAAATAAACAATTCCGAAGAAATATACTGATCCTTATTTTTTTGAGCCGCACTATCCATTAAAGTCAGAATTCGCACCAACTCATGCGATAAATGCACTTCTCCCCTAGTTCCTTGAACTTGAGGATAACTATCAATCACCTTATTTAAACCGTGCATTAATTTTGATAAATTAATTCCCGATTTTTGTAACAACGAAGCAACAATCCCCTGTTCTTGCTCTAGTAACAATTTCATTACGTGGGTTGGTTCTATAAACTGTTGGTCTCGACCAACAACTAAAGACCGAGCATCAGACAAAGCCGTCTGAAACGAAGTTGTAAATTTGTCCATTCGCACGAAAACACACCCTCGAACTTAGTGAGTAAAGCCCAATGCCAAAAAGTTATGCATCCTATCAAAATCCGTATTATAATAACCAAAAAATAACCAATAAAGACCTCAAGCCAAATCCCCCTCACCTTCACCACCATCCGCTCATAAATAATTAAGATCTGGGCAGATAATAATATTTCAAGCGCGATCAAAAAATATGAGAGGGGTGTATTTAAAAACAAACATCTACAGAGTTTGCAAATTCTTGTCTAGAAAAAACTTGTTCGGCTTTTTCTCTAAAAAAATCTACCAGATGTTTAAAATGTATATTTTCCTTAATAGAATTAAGGCGAGATTTGTATTCTAAGGTATTCGAACACAATCCACGTTCACTAACAACCAATCGATGCGGAATACCTATCAGATCCATATCCGAAAACATGATACCCGGCGATTCTTTTCGATCATCCCAAAGAACCTCAAAACCTGCTTCGATCAATTCGTAATATACTTGTCCACAGATTTCTTGCACTCGATGAGATTTGTGCCCATTGAGTCCAATTAGAGATATTGAAAAGGGAGCTACCACTTCGGGCCAAATAATTCCTGCTGTATCGTGATTTTGTTCAATAATTGCAGCTACTGTTCGAGAAATACCAATTCCATAACAGCCCATTTGTACATAACAATTTTTTCCCATTTTATCAATAACAGTAACATGCATCTTACGACTGTATTTTTCTCCGAGTTGAAACACTTGACCTATCTCTATTCCTCGAGAAAATCGCAATTTTCCTTTTCCATCTGGACTTTGATCTCCCTCAACTACTTTTCTGAGATCAGCGACATCCCCTAAAGAAACATCACGATTCCAGTTAACATTTACGAAATAAAAATTGTCTTCGTTGGCTCCGCAACAAAAATCGGACAGATGTGCAGCATCTCGATCTACAATACAAGGGAGTTTTAAATTCACAGGCCCTAAAAACTTAGATTTAGAGCCAGTAATTTCCGAAATTTCTTTCTCAGTAGCGAAAACCAATGGAGAAAAAACTCCAGATATATTTTGAGCTTTTATAAAATTTAGCTCATGATCTCCTCGCAAGATTAATGCTACGAAAGGAATATCTTTTCCTCTCACTACGAAAGTTTTAATCCCTTTGTTAAGAGGGATATTCATTATCTTAGTCAATTGTTGGACTGTATGAATTCCTGGAGCCTCTTTTCTAATCATACTAGCTGTAGATTTGGCTCGATCGCCTTGAGGAGCTTGAGCGCTCGCTTTTTCAATATTGGCCGCATAATCACTTTGATCGCTATAAACGATAATATCTTCTCCCATATCGGTTAGCGCTTGAAACTCGTGAGAGTAGCTTCCACCAATAGAACCAGTATCTGCTAATACTGTACGAAAATTTAGTCCCAATCGTGTAAATATGCGTTCATAAACAGCGCACATTTTTCTATAAGTGTCTTGCATTCCTTCTTCATTAACATCAAAGGAATATGCGTCTTTCATCAAAAACTCACGAGAACGCACTACACCAAAACGCGGGCGAATTTCATCGCGAAATTTTGTTCGAAATTGATAAAAATTAATAGGCAATTGTTTATAACTGCGTAATTCTTGTCGCATAACATCCGCCATCGTTTCTTCATGTGTGGGTCCAAAACAGAATTCATTTCCGTGTCGATCGATAATTTTTAGCAATTCAGTTCCGTAGGATTTCCAACGATTCGATTCTTTCCATAAACTTTCTGGTTGTACGATAGGCATCAACAATTCCAATGCACCGCTCCGATTCATTTCTTCTCGTACAATATTTTCCACCTTCCGCAGTACTCTCAATCCCAAAGGTAACCAAGTGTACAATCCACTCGCTAATTTGCACAACATACCAGAACGGAGCATCAAACGATGACTGATTAGTTTTGTATCTGAAGGAATTTCTTTAGCGGTAGAAAAAAAAAATTGACTGATTCTCATGAAGTAGTAAAGTGAATAGTAGAGTGTAACAAAACTGTCTGCCTCAAGCAGAGAAAATTTATTGAAGCTTTTACCCCAGATTTCTGAAGTATATCTCATAAAAGCAATAAAGAAAAATTGAACTAGTTTTTTTTAATCTAAATAATTACTTTATTGTTGAGAAAGTTCGAATCAAGAGGAACTGTGACATATCCGTACAAAAAATATCTACCACTCCAAATCCGGAAAATGCTGGCAAAAAGGACCTTTTATCATGCAAAGCTCTATTAAAAACCGATTATTTGAATTGCGAAAATTAATGAAGACAATCGGTATTGATTATTATTACATTCCATCGACTGATCCACACGCAAATGAAAATGTTCCTTATTGTTGGCAACGCAGAGCTTGGATCAGTGGATTTACAGGATCTTCAGGAGATGTAATTGTAGGAATGGAAAACGCTTTTCTGTGGACTGATTCCAGGTATTTTTTACAATCGAAACAACAACTTAATAACGCATTTTTCAAACTAATGAAAGTAAATCAATGTCAAAAACCTGCTATTGACCAGTGGTTGTTGTGTGGAGAAAAAAGATCAATCGTTTTCGCCGCAGATCCTAAAACTATTAGTATTCGACAAGCGGAAAAAATCGAAGAAGTTCTATTCTCGAATGGGGGCAAACTCTTGTTTTTAGACAATAATCTCGTAGACCAACTATGGAAAGATCAACCAGTTCCTCCAAATTTTCCTCTTCGACTGTATCCCACAAAATACGCCGGAGTAGGCGCTAAAGAAAAACTTTCCGCTCTCCGAAAATCTTTGCAATTAGAAAAAGCATACGCTCTCGTGATCAACACTCTCGACGCAATTGCTTGGTTATTTAACATTCGAGGAAACGATGTTAATTACAGCCCGCTGGTTTTAAGTTATGCTATAGTTACTAGAAACGAATCATTTATATTTGTAAACACAAAACATCTTACTAAAGAACACAAAACTTATTTTAAGACAATTCAAGTTCAAGTAAAATCTTATCAAACTTTTGGAAAAACTCTCACCGAAGTGCCTAACTCTGTTTGGATAGATCCTGACACCACCAATTGGTGGATTCGAAAACAACTAAAAAACGCCGAGAATTTCGTTTATAAATCATCTCCTATTATTTTGGAAAAAGCTCTTAAAAACTCTACAGAACAAAAAGGTTCGCGTGAGGCGCATATTGTAGACGCTATCGCTATGATACGTTTTTTGCATTGGTTAGAAAACCATTGGAAAACAGGCGTAAGCGAAGTAACAGCTGCTAAAAAACTAGAAACGTTGCGTAGAGAAGATCCTCGCTGCTTAGATTTAAGCTTTCCTAGCATCAGCGGTTTTGATGCTCATAGTGCTATTGTACATTACATAGCCACTTCGGAAACCGATGTCACTATAGACGATTCCGCACTTTACTTGATCGATTCTGGAGGACAATATTTCTCTGGAACCACAGATATTACTCGAACCGTTCATCTGGGAAATCCTACAAAGAAACAAAAACATCTTTATACTCTGGTTCTTAAAGGTCATCTTGCAATTCGCAATGCTATCTTTCCTAAAGGAACCTGTGGAGAACATCTTAATGCATTTGCCCATCAATTTTTATGGCGTGAAGCTTTAGATTACAGTCATGGAACCGGACACGGTGTTGGAAACTATTTGTGTGTACATGAAGGTCCTCAAGCTATTACCACCTGCTATACAAAGATACCCTTACAACCAGGTATGATTGTAAGTAACGAACCCGGTGTTTATATAGAAAATCAATACGGAATTCGAATTGAAAATCTTTGTTTAGTCACTGAACAATTTAAGGTGAACAACAGCCCGACAGGACATGGACCGTTCTATAGGTTCGAAGATCTCACACTAGTTCCCTATTGTCGAAAACTTATCAATCTACCAGATCTTACTAAACAAGAAATGAATCAAATTAACAATTACCACCGGCGTATCTATCTTGCATTAAAAGATCTGTTATCAACAAACAACGAGTTGGCTCACTGGTTGCATCAAGAAACAAGTCCACTCTAATATTGAGTTCTCTTATAGATGCGCAGAGAAGACTCTCTGCACATCGGCAGTATTTTTGATAGAATTTTAACCGATAGAAAAAAAGTAACCGTTTAGTAGAACAAAATATTCTAAATCCAAAAAATATAAGGTAGTACAAAAGTACGGTCGATGAGTTTTCACAAGGAGAAATTACGCGTTCTCTTCAATCGTCGTCGTGGCTCTCTTTCTCTCCGAGAGAGGACTAGTGCGTCTCGACAGATCTGTAGAAAGATAATAACATTGCACTTTTTCAATTTAAGTCAAAATCTCGCGTTTTATAAAGCGTATAATGGAGAAGTGAACATTAATATCGTTCTTACCAAAGCGCAGAAAATGGGAAAAAACTGTTATTTGCCTGTCTTACATAAGCAATGTTTGATTTTTTATTCCTATACGAGAAATACTCTGGTCAAAAACCATTTTGATATTGAAGAACCCGACGTGTCTCAGGAAAAATCTATTTATCTAAATAATCTTGACTTGATCTTTCTGCCTCTAGTCGCTTTTGACGAGAAAGGTCATCGATTAGGTCGTGGTGGTGGACATTACGATCAATCTTTAAAGTCATTGAAAAATCAATACCTAAAAAAACCGGTATTAATAGGTGTGTCTTATGAATGCCAAAGAATTAACAAAATTCCTGTAGAAAGGTGGGATATTCCATTAGATTTAGTTATAACAGAAAAAACAATTTATCAATTCTCTTAAGCATATGGTTTGGCTAAAATCACTGCGGAATGAAATCACAATACAGCTACTTATACAATCTAGCCTGTAGGAATTCGAAAGAGAGGAGAGGGGTGTTTTTCTGTTTCTATCGAATTTTCATAGCGAGGGTTTCGAAAGATCTGCACGATAATCTCGTATTATATTTCATCTTCGTTTGAAAACACCGTGCGGTTGTATCTTCATCCTAAGCAAGTTGATATAGAATTTCATCACATTTTTATTGCTAAACAGAAAATTTGTTTTATGCAGCGTTCTAAAAGATTGTACAGATTAATAATAATCATATTGGAACATATTGGAAAAGTATTTTCGTAAATATGGCAAGAATAGGATAGTTCGAAAAAAATAAACTATCTATATAGAAGTAAAAGAGTCGCAATACAAAATCTCTTATAGCCATACGCAAATAAATAAGCGGATGTCTAACTCAGAGCTGTTCTTCCGGCAATTATTCTTGGTAGTCCCGACAGGTCTTTGTAATTTCTAATCTTCTGGTATCCAGCATGTTTCATAAGGGAAAAAAGTCTTTTAGATTGATCAAATCCATGTTCCAGTAATAACCATCCTCCAAATTTAAGATATTCTGGGGTTTCTTTAACAATAGTCCTAATTTTTGAGATTCCGTCTGGACCGCCGGACAGCGCTTCCCATGGTTCGTATTTTAATTTCTGAAAATGTCGATCTTTGTCAGAAATATAGGGAGGATTTCCTACAATTGCATGATAATTACGTTTGGGTAAGGCTTTACACCATTCCCCTAAATAAAAATTGATATTTTTCATCTTATAGCGCTCAGCATTAGTTTTAGCTATTCTTAGGGCTTTCGACGAATTATCAACAGCGTCAATTCTCCAGAGCGGACATTCATAGGCAAGAGCTAAAGCAATCGCACCTGATCCTGTTCCTAAATCAGCAAGTCGAATATTTTCACTTTTTGGAAAAAGATTTAATACACTCTCTACAAGCAGTTCTGTTTCTGGACGAGGGATAAACACATCTGGATTTACAGTTAATCTTAAAGACCAAAATTCTTTTGTACCTAAAATATAAGCGATAGGCTCTCCAGAAATTCGACGTTCTACATATCGCATTATTCGCTCTTGTTGCTTTTTGGTTAACACCATGTTCGAACAAACAAATAATTCAGTACGTGATTTTTTTAGCGCTGCGCCTATCAATATTTGAGCGTCTAGATTTTCAGTTTCTGAAAATCCCATTAGTTTTTGCGTTACTCTATTGATCATCTCTTTGATTAAGATCATTCTCTTTACTAATCACTACGTATTCTCTTCATCAATTGCCTAGTGCAGATAACTGTTCTACTTGAAATTCTCGAATTAAAGGGTCCACGATGAAATCCAAATTTCCTTCTATAATCGCATCGAGTTGATACAAAGTTAAATTAATTCGATGATCAGTAACTCGACCTTTCGGGAAATTATAGGTACGAATTCTTGCAGAACGGTCACCGCTTCCAACAAGCAATCTACGTTTTATGGCTTGTTCTCGCATTTTCTTTGATCTTTCCGCAATTAATAATTTTGAATGCAACAGAGACATTGCTCGAGCTCTGTTTTTGTGTTGCGATCGCTCATCTTGACATTCGACCACCATGCCAGTAGGAATGTGTGTAATGCGAATCGCTGAATCTGTCCGATTTACATGCTGTCCACCGGCACCAGAAGCACGGAAAGTATCAATACGCAACTCGGTTGGAAGAATCTTGATCTCATCAATTACCTCTGCCTCAGGCATTATTGCTACTGTACAAGCAGAAGTATGTATACGTCCTTGCGATTCTGTTGTTGGTATTCGTTGTACCCGATGCACTCCAGATTCAAATTTCAATTGAGAATACACTCTTTCTCCAACAATACGCGCAATCACTTCTTTAAATCCACCATACTCTCCTTCATGAGCAGAAACTATAGTCATACACCACCCTTTCTTTTCCGCATAGCGCGCATACATTCGAAATAAATCACCCGCAAAAACCGCCGCTTCATTACCTCCCGTTCCTATACGAATTTCAAGAAAAATATTTTTCTCATCGTTAGGATCTTTTGGAATTAAGAGAATTTTCAATTGGTTTTTTAATATATTCTTTCTAGCGGTCAGCTGTTTTAATTCTTCTTCAATCAATTCTTTAAATTCACAGTCTTCCTCTGCATTCATCTCTTGAACTGACTTAATGGTTGCATCATTTTTCTCATAAGATTGAAAACATCTTACAACCGGTTCTATTTGTATATATTCTTTTCCTAATTCTCGATACCGGTCTTTGTTGTCTATTATACGAGGGTCACTTAGTAGTGTAGCGATTTCACTGTAACGAAGACTTAGATTTTTCAACTTTTCAACAAGAGAAATTTTCATCGTTATAAACCCTATTGTTCTTTTTATAGATTTTACCCGCCCGATCCAATACTTGTATTTTAAAAACGACTAAATATTCGCTTTATCTCGATAAGATCTACAACAAAAGTTGTTGTTGTCTAATTTCTAGAAACATTCAAAACTTTCCGCACAATCAGCTACAAAATTTCCAAAACTACAATGAAAAATCTTCTTTCCGTGGAATCATATTTATAAACCAATCAAGAAACTTTTCGTTTACGTTCCACAACGATTCCAACACCGTCAGTGTCATCAAACACTGATAATTTCGTAACACACAATTGTATCCAATGCACTGTAGTAAATTGAGAAAAAAGAAAATCAACACACCGATTTGCTAAAGTTTCAACCAAATCGAACCGTCGATCACTAAAGAATTTAATTATTTTTCTTCGAACCATTGCATAATCGACGGTAAAGTTAAGGTCATCTGAGAAACAGGCCAATTTACTATCAATACCCAAAAAAACATCGAGAGCAATTATCTGTGGTGACGCTTTTTCATGCGGTAAAACACCTAATTGAGCAGATATTTTAAGGTTACGAATAAAAAGTTTATCCACCGGACTGTTTTTCCCGAATCTCTTCAAAAGTTTTACAGTCGATACATTTACTCGCCGTAGGACGTGCTTCTAAACGAAGAATTCCAATTTCTGCAGCGCAATCTTCACAATATCCATACGATCCTTCTTCAATTAAGTCTAAAGACTGCTCAATTTTTTTAATAAGTTTCCGTTCGCGATCACGAGCGCGTAGTTCCAAACTGAATCCCTCCTCCTGACTAGCGCAATCTATTGGATCTGCACATAAATTAGCTTCTTCTTTTAAATGAACTACTGTAGAATCAACTTCTTCCATAAGTTGTTTTTTCCATTGGAGCAGAATTCTATGAAAACGATTTATTTGTTCTTTATTCATATATTCTTCACTTTTTTTCATTTTATCAAAGTAAATCATAGAGGAAACTTACGAAAGAGACTCCTTGCTTGAGTAAATTATTACTGCCACTTATCAAAAAACCCAAAACACTTCAAATTTCTCCAAACTTCATATTGCGGGTTCTATAACAAACCAAAGAACGCGCAAAGATTTTATTCACATTGACCATTCTCCATGAAAAATGATATCGGCTGAACCCACCATAATTGTTTGAGTTAAGGGACCTTGCCAACTAATGAAAAGACTCCCACCGGGTTGTTTAACAACAACTTGTTCCCCGAGTAAACCTGAACATCGACCTACCGCTACTGCCGCGCAAGCGTTACTGCCACAAGATAAAGTTTCTCCAGATCCACGTTCGTATACACGTAGAAGAATTTTTTTCGGATCGATAATTTGCATGAACCCTACATTCGTACCTTCGGGAAAACGCTTGTGAGTACTCAATTGGGCACCAAGTCTAAGGACTGGAAACGTATTTAACACATCCGTTAGAACTATCGCATGCGGGTTTCCAACGTTAACTACACCCAATCTTATTTTTTGGTTGTCAACTTCTATATGATAGAAGCTACTAATTCTATGCGCAATAAAGGGAATATCGCTTGGATTAAATCTCGGAACTCCCATTTTGACAGAAATTTTCTTGTCGAATTGAATTTTAAGTTCCAAAGTATCTTTCAAAGTAGAAATTCGAAATTTGCGTTTCACAATTTTTTTAGCATAAAGATAACGGGCAATACAACAAGCACCGTTTCCACATTGACTTACTTCACTTCCATCAGAGTTGAAAATACGAAAATGAAAATCTGTAGCCCAAACTTTTGGAGATTCAATGACCAACAGCTGATCAAAACCAATTCCCAAATGGCGGTCTGCCATTTTTTGAATCTGAGATGTTGTCATTTCGAAATGCTGTTTCGTAGCGTCAATCACTACGAAATCATTACCCGATCCATGCATCTTTGTAAAACTAATGATTTTCATCATATCAAAAACTTTACGAGAACTTTGTTTAGTAAAACAGATTTGTTTTGAGTGATCAAGGACAGATACACAAACCGAAAAAGAGATTAAACCAAAGTTTGCGAAAAACCTCTCAATTTAAATTTTTTACAAATCCTTGTTGCTATCATTAAAAAACTTTATTAGTTTGTAATTTCTTTCGACAAAGAAAAAGATTCTAAGATCTACAAACGACTAAAGAGTAAAAGCGTAAGAGGATTTTTTTGTCATCTAATGATAATATTACATTGTGATGAATAATGCTGTAGAACATGTCACAATACCTCCAATCAAAAAAGCTGTAGGTAGCGTGATTTGGCTACACGGTCTAGGGTCTAATGGTTACGATTTTTCCAACATTATACCTCAATTAGTCTTACCAAAAGATTTGCATCTTCGTTTTATACTGCCCCACGCACCAATGAGACCAGTAACAATAAACTCCGGAGTGCAGATGCGCGCTTGGTATGATATTTACAGCCTTATCGACTTTACACAAGAAGATGAAGATGGCATAGCGCAGGCCCAAAGGTCTGTTAATCAACTGATTGAAGAAGAAATTTCCCAAGGTATTCCAAGTTGTCGTATTGTTCTTGCAGGATTTTCTCAAGGAGGTGCTGTAGCCCTTTATACTGGACTTCAGTATAGAAATCCGCTTGCAGGAATTGTAGCTCTATCAACTTACCTTCCTCTCGCAAATCGAATAATGAAGAAAAAAAATATAACGCTCCACAAAAAAACTCCTATTTTCATGGCCCACGGCAATTCAGATCTTATCTTGCCGTCTTCTGTAGGAGAGAAAACTTTCCAAATTTTGAGTCAGATAGGCCATTTTGTGGAATGGCACGACTATACAATGGGGCATCAAGTATGCCATAAGGAAATTGAAGAAATTGGAAAATGGTTATCTACTGTTTTTTCCATTGCCTCATCCAATGCTCTTTCGAAATTCGTGTAAATCTTTTCTTCTGAAAAGAGAAGTCTAGTTTTTTCTAATTTTTTGCGGGAGTTTTTCTTTATGAGAATCACATACATCTTTTTATATTCTACAATTCCGACATTACAGCAAAATGAAAATTATTTCCTTCGGTAAATGTCGTAACGAAGACGTACAAGCAATTGCTATTTTCAAATCACTATTCTCCTCTTTCGGAAAATCTATAAATTGTTCGAGATTATAAGAAAATTTACTAAAACTTCCCATCGAGGCAACAGCTGTGTCTTAAGGATTTCTGGATATTGCAACTTATAACCATATTCTCGATGATCAAAGGAGAATCAGAATTTCCATAAAAAACTCTCTTGTAGCTAAGGAAACCTCTCTGTTGTTAGATAAAGACATACCATCAATCTCTTCGAGACCAATATTGTGATAAACCTTTACAAATATCTGTCTCGGAATAAGAAAACAAACAACAGGCAAGAATTTTACCTCGCATACTTAGAAAATCGGTCCTAAACAAACGAATGATCCGGGAAGAAATTTATAGTATTTTAGTTTGTAGCTTTCTCGTTTTTCCCCACTACAATTTCTTTCTCTACAAGAATTGCCGAAATAAGGTATCAATAAATTAATATACAGCAGGAAACGCAATCCTTTTTCAACGAACGTGCGTTGTTTGATTTTAAATGATCGTCCGAAATCATTATTGATTTATGACGTGATCACATTGGCAGTTCAATCCTATTTGACAGCTTGAATTCCTACTGTGATTTTCTATCAAACTCTTTATCCAAATTTTTCATCTAATTTCACAGATTTTCGATCCAAAAAAATCAAAAACTCTATTAGTCTAAAATCTCATTACTCATGTGTCTGATTGAAAAACAACATATTCTTCCCTCTAAAAATTGTTACTTATCGTACAACTTCTATTTCTCGTCCGTTATCGGAGAAACTCTATTGAATCGACAATCTTCTCTATTATAAACTCGCACACGTGAATTCTGATGTTCTCATAGTATGATTTCTCTATACTGCCATTTGAGTATATTGCATGCAATTAAGAGAGTAGCTTTACAATCCTACCAATCAAACATTGTCGATACACAATATGGTTTTATTTACAAAACTAACACCGGCGAATGGGAAGAAGGTATTGACTCAATCAATAATCTCCTTGAGAATATCTAAAAAAGCACCTTTCTACCTCTTTTAATTTTGGTTTATAAAAAAATTTAGAAGATTTTGGAATCTTCCTCTAATAGAGGAAAAAAGAGATTTTTCTTTCCATGCGAAGTACTATAGAAAAAACAGTTTTGAGAAGAATTTCTCAATTTATTGTAATGTCGCTTCTTATGATCAATAGTACCGTCGGTACAGCGCAATCTTTCTCTCATAAGCCGGGTATTTCCACTGTACGAGAAAGATTACTTGATCAAATCGTCGCGGTAATCAATAATGAAGTCATTACACAAAGTGAATTCAATCGCGCTCTAGCAAGTGCAAAACAACAATTCATTCAACACCACATCCCTATACCTAATGAAAAAATCTTTCGAAAACAAACAATGGATCAACTGATTTATCAGAAATTGCAATTGCAGTTAGCCAAAACGGTCAAGATTAGAGTCAGCAGTAAGGAAGTAAATACAGTTATTGCCAATATGGCATCCCAAAATCAATTGTCCCAATCGACTCTCAAAAAGAAAGTTTTCCAGAAAAATATATCTTATCAAGAGTTTCGTAATCAAATAAAAGAGCAATTGCTTATTGCCAAACTAGAACGACAAATGGTGGCAAACAACATCGTTCTTAACAAAGAAGATGCTGTTTCTGCCCAAAGGAAATACCAAAAAACTACTACTCCCATTTGTTACCACATAGCTGAAATATTGATTGCAATACCCGAAAATCCTACTCAAAATCAAATTAATTACGCAAAGGATAAAGCTTATTCAATATTAAAAAAACTTAATGGGGGATTAAATTTTGAATCTGAGATGTCTGTCTATTCTGGAACCGACTTCGGATGGCGATTGATTAATGATCTTCCCAAACTCTTTATAAATTCCATTAAAAAAATGAAATCTAATGATATCACCGGTCCGATAAAGGCTCCCAATGGGTTTCATCTTATCAAACTTCTCGGAAAGAAAACTCAAAATATAATTAACGATCAAAAAATTCAGCAAGTTGCTTATCAGAAAAAATTTGCGAAAGCACTACAACAATGGCTAAGACAATTGCGTTGCTTGTCTTATATCTGTATCTGTATTCATTTCTAATGAAAAACCCTATTGTTATCACACCAGGGGAACCTGCAGGAATCGGACCAGATATTGTGATAAAGATGGTCCAACGAAAACTTCCAATATCTTTTGTTGTTGTTGCCGATCGCACTTTATTAATAAAAAGAGCAAAAGCACTTGGTCTTAGGATTCCCGATAATGTAGAGATACACCACGTTCCGCTGCAAGAGCTTTCCATAATGGGAAAACCGAATCCTAAAAATTCAGAATATGTTTTAGAAACACTGCAAGTTGCTGCTGATGGTTGTTTAATTAAAGCTTTCAAAGCTCTGGTGACAGGCCCGGTAAGCAAAACAGTTATAAACGATGCGGGTATTCCTTTTACTGGACATACAGAATGGCTAGCTACACATGCAAATGTGACAAACACTGTAATGCTCTTCGTAGCGGATGATTTAAAAGTAGCATTGTATACGACACACGTTCCTTTGTCTCAGGTCCCCGCTTTAGTTAACAAATCATCTTTAGAAAAATGTATTCGCCTTTTGCATTCAGGTTTGAAAAAATATTTCTTAATTGAAACGCCAATCATTGCTTTATGTGGGCTAAATCCTCATGCGGGGGAGCAAGGACTCCTAGGAAAAGAAGAATTATCAACGATAATCCCTGTTATGGATTTACTTAATCGAGAGGGTTTTTCTCTTACAGGTCCATTTTCATCCGATACCGCATTTACACCCCTAGCAATTAGAAGTTGTGATGCCATTTTGGCAATGTATCACGATCAAGGATTAACACCAATTAAAGCTTTAAATTTTAATCATATAGTAAACATGACACTAGGATTGCCCTACATACGCACTTCTGTAGATCACGGGACGGCGTTCAATCTTGCAGGAACTGGTGTAGCTAATGAAACAAGCCTAATTAGAGCAATCGAACTGGCACAAAAGATTTCATGAATAGGCCTAGTTCACCACGAAAACGTTTTGGTCAACACTTTCTTAAAGATTGCACTGTCTTACAGAAAATCATTAAAGACGTACATCCTAAAAAAACCGATGTGATAGTAGAAATTGGCCCCGGTCAGGGAGCATTAACTGGTTTTCTAATAAACAGGTGTATCAAATTAATTCTGATAGAAATCGATCGAGATCTCGTAGCTCTTTTGCAGAAACAGTATTCTTCTCAAAATTTAGTGATTTACCAATCAGATGTATTGAAATTTAGTTTTTCCTCCTTAGAACATATGCATGCACCACTGCGTATCGTTGGAAATTTACCTTATAACATCTCGATTCCCCTACTTTTTCGCTTATTTGCTCATATTGAATGCATTAAAGATATGCATTTTATGCTCCAAAAGGAGGTTGCATTACGATTGATCGCTTCAGTAGGCAACACAAATTACGGTCGTTTAAGCGTTATGACTCAGTTTTTTTGCGACGGTACTTTATTGTTTAGCGTTCCTCCTAGCGCTTTCTTTCCCCCGCCCAAAATAGAATCAGCTTTCATTCGATTGATTCCACGAAAAATGAACACTACAATCTTAAAAAATTTAAATTTCTTTAACGTTCTTGTTAAAGAAGCATTCACTTATCGTCGCAAGACAATTTCTAACGCGTTGAAAAAAATAGTATCTATCAAAAAATGGGATGCAATTGATGTTAATCCGCAAGCACGCCCTCAAGAATTAGGAAGGGAAGATTTTATGAAAATTAGTACTGCTATAAAACAATTGTAAATTTTATCAACACTAAAAATTTTTGGACTTTCCTTAATATTGCAAAAAGAATTTGTTGTTTTCTTTACGCTACCAAACTGATCACACATTTTTCTTCATGTTTTGCGTCAAATTTTATCACGTACTGTTTTGTGTTCTAAAAAATCATTGTTTCCTGTACGCACTTTATTGTATAATTGCGGCGCAATGCCTGTCGAGTTGTGGGTTATTTTTAAGTCCAAATACTTTCAATTGAGCAAAAAATGAACGAGTGAGTACATATATTATTGGAGACGTTCATGGGTGTTTTCGCGAATTAAAAGCGTTGTTGAATGTGATTCGGTTTGATCCCTCTCAAGATCGGTTGGGTTTTGTAGGGGATCTCGTTAATCGAGGTCCTAATTCCCTTGAGGTGTTGCGGTTTGTCAAATCTCTTGATACACCATTGGTAGTCCTTGGTAATCATGATTTGTTTCTGCTAATTTTGGGCTATGGACTTCTTTCAGAAAATTCTTATAAGCATACTTTACATGATATTCTGGAAACTCCAGATAAAATAGAGCTTTTAGAATGGTTGCAGTGTTTTCCTCTACTTCATTACGAAAAAAAAAATCGCGTGCTCTTGGTACATGCTGGATTACCTCCACAATGGTCTATAGCAGACAGTCTTCAATATTCTAGAGAAGTATCGTCCGCTTTACAGGGAATATATTTTAAGGATTTTCTCAAAAGCTTGTTTGGAAACGAACCCTCTCAATGGAGTAATAGTCTTGTGGGACAAGATCGTCTTCGGTACATTACTAATGTGTTTACACGTATGCGTTTTTGTGACGAAAAAGGGGGAGTTGTATTGAAAAAAATTGAAATAACGAATACGAAAAATACGAGAAAATATCTTCAGCCTTGGTTCAATTGGAACTGGAAACAGTCTGACAGAAGACAAATCGACATCTTTTTTGGCCACTGGTCCGCACTCAATGGAAAGTGCAATACTCCCAATTGTTATGCATTGGATACGGGGTGTTCGTGGGGTCATCAACTTACCGCGTTAGAACTCGAGACCAAACAAAGATTTGTTGTCTCTTGTCGTTCTTCTTGTTCTGTATCGCATTTCCCTTGCTCGAATATATGAGAATCATACATATAGATGTTTCGTTATTTAGAGATACGAATTTTTTTAAGAAAAGAAAGAGAAATGCTTCCATTACCGATACTGTATTTTTGTATACATGTTGCTCGGTAATTCTTCAATCAATAATCAATTTTCTTATAAATTTTCTTATAATAGAAATGAAGTTTTTAAAGATGCAGTTGAAAACTATATAAGACGCTGTTTGTTTTATTTTCTTTTTAATTCTAAAAAACTAAAGCGGAAATTATTGTCTTTATTTGACATATGGTCTTCTCTGGAAGAGACAAACCATTCTTTATCATTCCAAATAGGAAAATAAGTATCCCCCTCAAAATCGTATTCAATAATTGTTAAGACCATTCTACGCGCTTTCGGTAAAGCTTCTTTAAAAAGTTCTCCTCCTCCGATAACCATAATTTCAGATTTTCCCGATAGAGCGTCCAGGGCTTCATCGAAGGAATGGAAAACAACACACCCTCTAATGAGGGTACTTTCTTTCCGGGTAATCACAACATTATTGCGAAAAGGCATTGGTTTACCAATACTTTCAAAGGTCTTACGACCCATAACTATTGAATGTCTCAAAGTAACTGATTTGAAGTGATTCAAATCAGCGGGCAGATGCCATGGCAGACGATTTCGATAGCCAATAGCACGATTTCTATCCATAGCGGCGACAAGAGTGACGATTGTTTTACATGTATTCATTGTTCAAAAGCGTTTTTGCTTTACCCATTACCTAAAGCACAAATCTTTCGTGTACAAAAAACTCGAGGAGTTTTTCAGTTAAAGAAAAGATTCAATCTAAAGACTTTTTCCGACGTAGAATACCGTCTTCTTTCTATATTCTCAATTTTAGAACATTAAAAAGTTTCACTATAAGAAAAACAAGAAAAATAATCCCATCTGACTTCTAAAAAATAGTCAAATTTCCAAAATTCCTCTAAAATGGATTGTACCCTCAAGAGAAACAAAGAATAGGAGAAAACCTCAAAAGAAAAAATTTCTCCGATTGACCAAAATTTATTTAAATTCACCATACAAAACTTACTAAATTGGCATAATGACTGTATTACAATTTGATATAATAAACTTTTTGTATCCTGCAAATTTTGCATGTACTTCAACCTAAAACAGTTTGTCCTGGATGCAATTCTTTCCAATAGGCATTGATAAAATCCCAAGCTATTTGGGTACGTTTTCCGGGAAACTGCAGCTGATGAATACGTAAAATCCCACCATCGCCGGTAGCCACATCCAATCCCTTACGATGTAATCGAATTATATTACCCGGTTCCAAAAGAGCTTTTTCCAAAAGAGCTTCTGCTTTCCAAATTCGGAGTGGTTGGTTCTTAAAATAAGTAAAAGCGATAGGATGTGGATTGAATGCACGTACTTGTCTTTCCAGATTGATAGCGGAATCATTCCAATCAATCTCAGCGTCCTTTTTTTGGATTTTAGGAGCATAAGTAACGCGGTTGGTGTTTTGTTTTATTATTCGAACGGTAGTTCCTGATTCAATTCTATCCAAGATATTCATTAACAATCTGGAACCAAGTGTTGCAAGACGTTTACAAAGAGTTCCGGTTGTATCTTCTTTTTTGATAAAAGTAGATTTCTGCGCCAGAATATCTCCTGCGTCCAATCTTTCGTCCATTTGTACGATAGTTATACCTGATTTTTGATCTCCCGATAAAATAGTGTGTTGAATAGGAGAAGCTCCCCGCCACCGAGGCAAAAGAGAAGCGTGGATATTAACACATCCAAATCGATAAGCAGATAGAATTTTATTAGGCAGAAATAATCCATAAGCCGCAACTATCATAATGTCGGCTTTCAAATTTCTTATTTCTCTCTCTTCTTCCTCTTTAAATAATATAGGTTGAAAAATGTTTATTTTTTGAGATGCAGCTAGAAAATCCCTAACAGGATTCTGTATCGTTCTTCGTCCACGACCTGCTGGTCGATCGGGTTGTGTACAAACGGCAACTATCCGATGCTTTCTGGATTCTATTAGCGCTTGAAGTATCGGTACAGAAAATAAAGACGTTCCAGCAAAGACGATATTAAGAGACACAACTATCCTACGGCCTTCTTTCCACAAAAAAGTGTATCATTTTTATCATTTCGATTTTTGATATAGATTTATCCATCATTTGTTTTCTTGTACAAAGGAAATTCTAACATATCCGAAAAATTAAACTGCAGTTGATTAGTATTTGTGTTATTTCGTTCATCATTTACCATTTTTCATCGCAATTAAGTCGATTTCTGTTTGATAATAAAAACCTTCCCGATTCTTCTTTTTAAGAAGACGCAAACATTGTACACTTAATTAAGAATACTTTTCCCATACTCATAAATTTCTTTCGAATAGGGTTGAAGGGGTAATGACGATACAATCTTTAGTAGTAGTCGAATCGCCTACTAAAGCCAAGACAATAGCCCAATATTTGGGTAAAGACTTCAGAGTAATGTCTTCTTATGGACATGTTCGCGATCTAATTCCTAAGAAAGGCGTAGATCCATCCAATAATTTTAAAATGTATTATCAAGAAATAGAACGAAACAGTTGCTATATGCAAGCTATCGAAAAAGTTTTACAACATTGTGAAAATTTTTTCATAGCCACAGATCCGGATCGTGAAGGTGAAGCGATCGCTTGGCACATAAAACAAGTATTGGATACTAAAAATGTTCTAAAAAACAAAAAATTTTCCCGAATTGCATTTCATCAAATTACCAAAGAAGCCATACAAAAAGCTATGAAAAGTCCGCGTGAAATCCTGATGGATTTAGTAAACGCACAACAAGCGCGACGTGCATTGGACTATTTGGTTGGTTTTAACTTGTCTCCGTTATTATGGTTAAAAATTCGACCAGGACTTTCTGCAGGTCGCGTACAAAGCCCTGCATTACGTATGATTGTAGAAAGAGAAATTGAAATTGAAAATTTCAAAAGTCAACAATATTGGACTCTACATGCGTATTTTCGGTTTCAGAAACAAAATTTTGATGCCCAATTAATTGAGTTCCAAAACAGAAAGATTAAGAAATTTTCTATAGTTCTAGAAAAAGAAATGCAAGATGTTTCCAGAAATATCGAAAAATCTTCCAATGGAAGACTTACAGTCAACAAGATCATCAAGAAAAAACGTAAACGCAGTCCTCCTCCGCCTTTCATCACTTCTACAATGCAGCAAGAATCTATACGAAAATTAGGATTTTCCGCTTCTAAGGCTATGAAAATCTCTCAAGAATTGTACGAAGGTATTGAAATTGAAAATGAAGGCGCAATAGGTCTCATTACTTATATTCGTACAGATTCCGTCACATTATCTCCGGAATCTATAGAAACAATTCGAGAATTTATTCGTAAAAAATATGGACAAAAAAATTTACCAAAAGAAGCACGTATCTATAAAAATCAATCTAAGAATGCTCAAGAAGCACATGAGGCTATTCGACCCACTTCAATTTTTCGACTTCCCGAAAATTTACAAAAATATCTAACAAACGACCAATTGAAATTATACGCCTTAATTTGGAAACGAACAGTTGCTTGCCAAATGATCGACACTATTTTATATACAATTGCTGTTGATCTGGTGGCGTCCGGCATTTGTTTTCGTTCCAGCCATTCCACTACGGCCGAATCAGGTTACATCACCGTTTATAGAGAAACTGACAGTAGTGAAGTATCAGACAGCGAAAGGAGATACAAAATATTGTCCTCTTTGAAAGAGAAACAAGCTGTTGCCATTAGTAGTTTTAAAAGTACACAACACTTTACCGAACCTACGTCTCGGTATACTGAAGCGAGTTTGATTAAGGAACTGGGAAAATATGATATTGGACGTCCTTCTACTTACACAAATATTATTTCTGTATTGAAAAATCGCAAGTATGTTGAAATGAGCGACAGAAAATACTTCGTTGCCACAGATATGGGCCGCGTTGTTAATCAATTTTTGACTCATTACTTCACCAAATATACAGACTATAAGTTCACAGCAAAATTAGAAGACGCATTGGATAGTATTTCTCGAGGAGAGAAATCTTGGACTTCAGTATTGGAAAACTTTTGGTTTCCTTTCAAAAACCTTGTTGATGTTGTTAACAGTACTGTTAAACGTAGCGATGTAGTAGAAGAAAAAATTGATAGAAAATGTCCTAAATGCGAATCCCAATTATCTATTCGACTAGGTAAACAGGGGCGTTTCATCGGATGCACTGCCTATCCTAGTTGTAGTTACACTCTCAATGTAGAGAATACTGCTGTAAGTTCTTCAAAACAACTCATCGAAAAAGATCGGCAATGTCCGGAATGCCAATCTAATCTTGTCATCAAAATCGGACGTTACGGAAAATTTATTGGTTGCTGCAATTATCCGAATTGTCGCTACATAGAATCGTTGGAAAAACCCAAAGATACAAAAATTATCTGTCCCAAATGCAACGAAGGTACTCTTTTACAACGAAAGTCTCGTCAAGGAAAAATGTTTTATTCATGTACCAAATATCCAAATTGCAACTATACAATTTGGAATGCGCCACTCTCTCAAGAGTGTCCTATATGCCATTGGCCTATCTTGTTGATAAAAAAAACGAAAACTCGAGGAGTAGAAGAAGTATGCGCCCAAAAAAATTGCAATTTTTCGAAACCTTATTTTGCAAAAAAGGAGAAATTTTTCGGATGAGTAAATCTTTTGTCGCTGTTCTAATAGGTTCTAACAACAATTTGCCGATTGCAAAAACAACTTTTACTGAATTAAAATCACTAAATATTTCTTTTGAAGCCCGTATTTGTTCTGCTCATCGAACTCCGGAAGCCACTAGAAATTTTGTTGAAAAAGCTGAGAAACGAGGATGCGCTGTCTTTGTTGCGATCGCTGGACTCGCCGCACACCTGGCAGGTACTGTAGCCTCGTATACCATCAGGCCTGTTATTGGAGTTCCTATAGCTACCGATAACTTGGGTGGACTAGATGCTCTTCTTTCTACTGTTCAAATGCCTGGAGGGGTTCCTGTCGCTTGTACTACTATCGGAAAAGCCGGAGCCAAAAACGCCGCTCTCTTGGCTGCACAAATTATTGCGATCGGAAATTCGACCATTTCCGAAAAATTGAGAGCGAAGAGAGCGGAAATCCAAAATCTTATAAAAAGCGCAGACGAAAAGCTTCAGGCTGCTTTGCATGTAGAAAAACACAAATGATAACAAGATCTGTTAAAGAAGCTGCCGAAGCTTTGAAAAGAGGAAAAGTAATTGCTTATCCCACTGAAGCCGTCTATGGTCTTGGATGCGATCCTTTTAATTTTTATTCTGTTACTCAATTGCTTCTCCTCAAAAACCGCTCAATCAAAAAGGGTTTTATTCTAATTGCTTCAGAGTGGAAGCAAGCAGAATTTCTGATTCGATCTTTAGATCCCAAAAGATTGTCTCGAGTTTTCAGCACATGGCCTGGTCCTACTACGTGGATTTTTCCTACAAAATCTACAGCACCGTATTGGATACACGGATGCCATACCACTATTGCTATTCGAATTACTGCTCATCCGCTATCCAGACTGCTTTGTTCCTATTTTGGAAAACCCATTATTTCAACTAGCGCCAATTTTGAAGGAAATTCACCCATACAGGATATAAAAACCTTAGAAGAAACGTTTGGTGATAAAATTGATGTCATTCTTAAAGGACCTCTTGGATCTTCCGCACGACCTACCGAAATTCGAGATGCTGTCACCGGAAAGATATTAAGAATCGGATAGTATTTTTTCTATATGAAAAGTTGGCTTTTCAAAACAGTCAAACGATATTATTTATAGTGAAAACATTTTCTTTCTGTGTCAATCCGATTTGTAGGAATACAACTCCGAATTTTCTTAATGAAACAAACGAAAGACAAGTTTTGTTGCATAAAAGACTTTTTCCTCGATAGAATATTGCAAGTCTCTGTAAAAGGAAATTGAATTGTCTTCTTATAGAAATAAGTTTCCTATGTTGTATACAACAAGAACAAACTTCACAAACAACTAACAAGATTCTAGCGAGAGTGGCGAAATGGTAGACGCGCTGGATTTAGGGTCCGGTAGGAAAATTCCTGTGAGAGTTCAAATCTCTCCTCTCGCATCCATATTGTCTGCCCTAATTTTAGAAACGTTAAAGAATCAGAAGTTAAAACAGAAATAGAAAATGAAAAGGTATCGTATACTAACCGGAAGTATTGGAATAACATCGACAATCACGGTGGAAAAAATCAAGAAAGTTTGTGTCTTTGAAAACAAAGCCACTAGAGCAAAAAACCAATTTTAAACTTGGCAAAAACTTCTTCTGAACTTATATAGAGATCGGAAAATTAAGGAATCGAAAAACTCAAACAAGTTGAACAACTGCTTTTGAAAATTCCATTTGTACAAGTAAGAACGTTTGCAGCGCGTACACTATTTGCCGAACAATTGAACGTTATAATGCAAAGCCAGATTTATTTAAACAACACTACAGACCAAGAAAAATGGATTTTCTTCATCTCTAAATCTGAACAGAACCATCTTCATTTTCGCAAGAAGAAGATGATTGTTCTCGCAATATCGTCGATTTTTCTTCCAAGCAAACATTGAAATTGAAGAACGACGAATGAATGTATCGTACAAAGAAACGCTCTAACAAGAACACAATAAAGAGGTCGTCTAATGAATGTCTTAATTCCAATGGTGATTGAACAGACTGCAAGAGGAGAACGTGCTTACGATATTTATTCGCGTCTCCTAAAAGATCGAATCGTTTTTCTGATCGGTCAAATTGAAGACTATATGGCCAATTTGGTTATTGCACAAATGCTCTTTTTAGAATCAGAAAATCCTTTGAAAGAAATTAATCTTTACATAAATTCTCCAGGAGGATCTGTAAGTTCAACAATGGCAATTTATGACACTATACAGTTTGTGAAATGTGACGTACGTACTTTGTGCTTCGGTCAAGCAGCCAGCGCTGCTGCTTTACTTCTTGCGGCAGGTTCTTGTGGTAAGAGACAATGCCTACCGCATTCTACGATGATGATTCACCAAGTTCTTGGAGAGTATCAAGGACAAGGAACTGATATTCAAATCCACGCCAACCAAACGAAGCGAGTAAGCAATCAGTTAACGGAAATTTTGGCGAGACACACAGGAAAAAGCTTTAAAACAATTGAAAAGGATACCAATCGCGATTATTTTTTGACTCCAAAAGAAGCTCTAGAGTACGGTTTAATTGATTCGATAATTACGGAGGAACGAGAAGGAACACAACTCTAAACATTGAAATAAGTAGTTTTGATCCCCATGTCAGAATGGGGTAGCGAGGCCATGTATGGGTGAAGAAGAGAAATCGAAAATTTTATATTGTTCATTTTGTGGAAAGAGTCAGCACCAAGTTCGAAAATTGATTGCGGGTCCAGGTGTTTTTGTGTGTAACGAATGTATAGATTTATGCAACGATATTCTTCGTGAGGAAGAAATTGTCCAATCTGTCGATATACAAAAAAAACCTCCAACTCCGGAAGAAATTGATCGATTGCTAGACGAGCATATTGTCGGACAGGATTTTGCCAAGAAGGTATTATCTGTGGCTGTATATAACCACTACAAACGATTAGGACTACACGATAGTGTTTATGATGGTGTCGAAATCGACAAAAGCAATATTCTTTTAATCGGTCCAACAGGTTCTGGAAAGACTCTTCTAGCCCAAACACTAGCGAAGATATTAGATGTTCCTTTTGCTATTGCGGATGCCACTACATTAACCGAAGCGGGGTATGTTGGTGAGGATGTGGAAAACATTGTCCAAAAACTATTGCAGAAATGCAGTTACGATATTGAAAAAGCAAAAACCGGAATTATCTATATTGACGAAATCGATAAAATTGCCCGAAAGGCAGACAGTCCATCGTTGACTCGCGACGTTTCTGGCGAAGGAGTACAGCAAGCCTTACTAAAATTAATCGAAGGCACAGTCGCTTCAATTCCTCCTCAAGGAGGACGAAAACATCCACAACAAGAGTATCTACAAGTAGATACGTCCAATATTTTGTTTATCTGTGGAGGGGCGTTTTCCGACTTGCATAAAATTATTCAATATCGTATAGGAAAAAGCAGTATCGGTTTTTCTGCAGAGATACGTATAAATGACGCTTTTACAAACGTTTCAAAATTGATTAAACAAACAGAACCGGAAGATTTAATTAAGTTCGGTTTGATCCCAGAATTTGTTGGACGATTACCCGTCATCGCTACTTTGGAGGAATTGGATGAAAACGCTTTGGTGCGTATTTTAACGGAACCGAAAAATGCCCTAGCCAAGCAATATCGTAAATTGTTTGAACTAGAAGGTGTAGAAATTTCTTTTCAGGAAGATGCTTTGAGGCAAATTGCCAAGAAGGCAATTCAAAGAAAGGTAGGAGCGCGAGGTTTGCGCTCTATTGTAGAACACACGTTATTAGATTTGATGTATGAGCTTCCAACTGTCTCTGACTTAAAAAAGGTGGTGATCGATGCGGCTGTTGTCAATCAAACGGCACCACCGTCTTTTATTTATAGCGGTAGTAAAGAAGGTGGTGTTTCTTCTGTAGGATAGAGCTTCATAATATTGAGAGTCACCGGACGAATAGATAGAATAGAATATTCAGAGAGATTTAAGAAAAAATAAAACAAGAACATCGTAGATACATAGTATGGCAGAAACAATACGAGAGAAATTAGAATTAGAAATAGAAATGCCGGTCTTGCCTTTGCGAGATGTGGTAGTGTTTCCGCATATGGTGATTCCTTTGTTTGTAGGACGGTCTGAATCGGTTGGATCGTTGGAGATGGCTATGTCATCGCAAGATAGCAGAAAGGTTTTTCTTATCGCACAGAAAGATGCTAACAATGATTCCCCTGAACAAAAAGATCTTTACGAAATTGGAACGATTGCTTCCGTATTGCAAATGTTGCGATTGCCGGATGGCACAGTTAAGGTGCTAGTGGAGGGATTAGCAAGAGCAAAATTGATTCGTCTGGAAAAAAGAGAAAAATATCTACAAGCGGAGATTCAGTTCTTAAAAGAAGAGGAAGTGGCACAAGGAGACAAAATGGAAGTACAAGTATTGGTTCGTGCCGTACTCAGCCAATTTGAGCAGTTAATAAAAATAAATAAAAAAATTCCTCAAGAGCTTTTGCCTTCCTTAATAAACATCAATGATCCAGGGCGTCTAGCCGACAGTATCGCGGCTCATATGACCATTAAATTGGATTCTCGGCAAAAGATCCTCACCATCCTCTCTATTAAAGAACGATTGGAAATTTTACAAAAAGTTTTGGCTCAAGAAGTAGATCTAGTTGAAATGGAAAAACGAGTACAAGGTCGAGTACATCAGCAAGTGGAAAAAAGTCAGCGGCAATATTACTTAAGCGAAAAGATAAAAGCCATTCAACAAGAATTGGGCGAATTAGAAGAAGGCGGACCTATTGATGAACAACACCAATTGCTTGAAAAAATTAAAAAAGCCGGTATGTCTCTAGAAGCTAGAGACAAAGCATTATCCGAATTAAACAAATTAAAAATGATGCCACCAATGTCAGCAGAAGCGACAGTTAGTCGAAACTATTTAGATTGGTTAATCCAAGTTCCTTGGAGAAAACGCGCCAGAATTAGTAAAGATTTACGACTTGCCGAAGAAATTTTAGAAACGGATCACTATGGATTAAAAGAAGTTAAGGAACGAATTCTGGAATACTTAGCCGTACAACAGCGTGTGCGAAAACTGAAGGGGGCTATTTTATGCTTAGTAGGACCTCCTGGAGTAGGAAAAACTTCTTTGGGTCAATCAATCGCAAATGCAACAGGTCGCAAATTTGTTCGAATTTCTTTAGGAGGTATTCGAGACGAAGCCGAAATCCGAGGCCACCGCAGGACGTACATTGGCGCACTTCCCGGAAAGATTATTCAAAAGATGGCAAAATCTGGCGTTCACAATCCACTTTTTATGTTAGATGAAGTTGATAAGATGGCGGCGGATTTCAGGGGAGATCCTGCTGCAGCTCTTTTAGAAGTTTTGGATCCCGAACAAAATCATGCATTCAGCGATCATTATCTGGAGGTAGACTACGATCTCTCCGATGTAATGTTCATTGCCACTGCAAATTCTCTTAACATTCCATTGCCGTTACTGGATAGAATGGAAGTTATTCGTTTGGCAGGTTATACAGAAAAAGAGAAATTAAATATAGCCAGGCGTTATTTAATTCCGCGTCAGATTAAATTAACGGGATTAAGGGGAAAAGAGATGCTCATTTCTGAAGACGCGACTTACGAAATTATTCGTTATTATACAAGAGAAGCTGGAGTGCGAGCTCTGGAAAGAGAAATTGCAAAATTGTGTCGAAAAGTTGTTAAAGTAATTTTAACAGTACAAAAAATATCTAAGAAGAAAAATTTGAGAAAACGACGCCGAATAACTGTCCGAAATTTGGAAAAGTATTTAGGTGTGAAGCGCTATCGATTCGAGTCGGCCGAGGAAAAAGACCAAATTGGACAAGTGACAGGTTTGGCTTGGACAGAGTTTGGAGGTGAACTTTTGACAATCGAAGCTCAAGTGATGCCTGGAAAAGGTAAATTCTTGCACACTGGTCGTTTAGGTAGCGTCATGCAAGAGTCAATTCATGCAGCCACTACAGTTGTACGAAGCCGATCTACAAGGTTAGGTATTCCAGATGACTATTTTCAAACACATGATTTTCACATTCATGTTCCTCAAGGAGCTACACCAAAAGATGGTCCAAGCGCTGGTATTGGAATGTGTATAGCCCTTGTTTCGGCGATTACGAGAATCCCTGTACGAGCTGATATTGCTATGACAGGCGAAATCACTTTGCGCGGTGGAGTACTTCCAATTGGAGGTCTAAAAGAAAAGTTATTGGCCGCACTAAGAGGAAACATAAAATGCGTGATTCTTCCGGAAGACAACAAACGAGATTTGAAAGAGATTCCAACGACTGTTACTCATGGTCTGAAAGTCCATCCTGTAAAATGGATCGATCAGGTATTTGCATTGGCGTTGATTCACACACCAGAAGAAACTTCTTTCGAAACGTCTACACTGGCAACATCAGATAAAACGCCAAAAGAAAATCGTCGCACACGAACACACTGATTGTATGGCGGTTTATTTCTGCAAAAAAACTCAGAAAAAACTACAGTCCGACCTTTTGCTTCTCTTAGATTACGCAAGGAAGAGAGTAGATCAAGTCGAAATTAGCGTAAACATAAACAGAGGCTTTTCGGTAGGAGTTCGTTTGGGAAGGGTAGAGACTATTGAGCATCACCAAGAAAACTCTCTGAATATCACAGTTTATCATCAACAGCATGTGGGTAGCGCAAGCATTTCCGATTTATCTCTTACAAAAATGAAGTTTGCTTTCGATAAGGCTTGTGTCATTTCTCAATTTACTCAAGCAGATCGTTGCACCGGATTAGAAGATTCAAGAGAAATGGCTATGAACTACCCCAATCTAAGACTTGCTCATCCATGGTTATCTTCTCCCGAAGAAGCAATCAATCTTGCTGTAAAGTGCGAAACAGCCGCGCGGAAGTATGACTTTCGAATTAAAAATTCTGACGGTGTTGTAGTAAATACATATAATTCTTTTAGAATCTATACCAATTCCCATGAGTTCTTAGGTTATTACCCTTCTACAATTCACAGCATAAGTTGTAGTTTAGTTGCTGAACAATACGGTCAGATGCAACGCGATTACGACTACACGATAGCGCGTAATCCCGATAAATTGTTACCTATTAATGTTCTCGCTCAACGTGTGGCAGAAAAAACAATTCACCGATTGGGAGCCAAAAAAATAAGAACGCGTTGCTGTCCTATTATTTTTCATGCACCGATCGCAAAAGGGCTATTAAAGTTATTTGTTTCCTCCATTCAAGGCAGAAACATATATCGTAAGACTTCTTTTTTATGCGATCATCTAAATCGAAAAATTTTTCCTGAGTTTAGTTCTGTTTACCAAGAACCACATTTGTTGGAAGAATTTGGTAGCATGCCTTTCGATCGTATAGGTGTTAAGACGAAAAAAATGAATTTTGTGCAGAATGGAGTATTAATGCACTATGTTTTAGATACGTACTCTGCAAGAAAATTAGGAATGAAAACAACAGGAAACTCAGGTGGTGTTTTTAATTTATTCATAACTACCGGTAATAAGAGTTTGGGCGATTTGTTTGCAGAAATGCAAACAGGACTTTTTGTCACTGAATTGATGAATCAAGGTGTTGATAATTTATTAACAGGCAATTATTCGAGAGGCGCTTTTGGTTATTGGATTGAAAACGGAATGATTCAACATCCAGTTGAAGAGATTGTAATTTCAGGAAATTTGCGAGAAATGTTCGAAAATATCCAAGCGGTGGCTAACGATGTCGATCATCGTGGCAATATAAAAACCGGATCGATATTAATAGAACAAATGACAATTGCGGGAAAATAGCTACAAAGTAGAAATCTTGCAATTTTAGGATTGTCTCTCTCCCGAATTTTGTGGTGGTTATGTAATAAATTTGGAAAACGAATCTCGTAAAGTTGATTCTATAACGTTCGCTATTTAGAACGCAACTAGCAATAACAATGGAATAGACCGCGAAGAACAACAATTATTTACTCTTCCTCACCGAATCGATTTCTAATCAAATCTTCGATTGCCCCCATAGCTTCTCTTTCGTCCTCCCCTGTGACAATAAGCTCAATTTCGGAACCACAATTGACAGCAAGAACCATAAGACACATGAGACTTTTAGCATTGACTACACGATTGTTATAATGCACTAAAATTGTGCTTTGATAACAAGACGCTACGTTAGTAAGTTTTATGGCTGCCCGAGCGTGTAGACCCAATTTATTAATAATTTTTGTTTTTTTTTTGAGAACCATAAAAATTGTTTCTTTTAACACTTCATTTTTAAATTTTGGTTGCGTATAAGCATTTCTATCAGAAGGGGCAAATTTCCTCTTCGACGGGAGATAGGAAACATAATACTAGGCACTGTAGTGTCTAGTATTTTTTCTTTTTGAGAAATAGGATTGAAAAGGTCTGCAATCACACGATTCTTCTCGTGTTTGATCAGTTTAATTATTAGGCTAATTCCATATTGTGAAACAATGGAATTTGGTCCAAAGAACTTTGGTACATGGATTATTCCGATACCTGAAATTAAAATATACCCGTAGGAAATAGAAGGACAACTACCGATTAATTGGTTATCCTTATAAGTAATATCCACTACATCATCACAAACCATTTGATGTCCGCGATCTAACAAAGAAAGAGTCAATTCGCTTTTTCCAATAGAAGGATTACCCATAATTAAAACACCTAATTTTTTAACAACAACAAAATTAGCGTGTAGAGCGGTACGATCACTATATTTGTATTCTAAATTTTTCATTTGCTCAACTCTTCTTGTATCGTACAAAATTGTTGTTTTTTATAAAACTTATAAATCTATTTTATAGGCTTTGACAATCCGTTTTTACCATATACGATGTGGGGGTGCATTTCGATAAATGCATACCAAGAATTCACAAAAAAGGTCAATTTACGTTCTTGTAGGTTATATGTGTCTTCCAGAATAAATTGGAACACACTATGAGCGACCATTCAATATTTTTTTAGTTTAAAAGAAAATAACACAAGAGAAATTCTTATAAGAAAACCTAAACTTTTCAAAGAAGAAACTATAATGGTTGCAGACTGCCGACTGTCTGGTTATCTCTCCGATTGTTTTCGTGAAAACATTTTAACTCGGAAGTGTAATTGTCTCCCACTACAAAATATTTCCGTGATAAAAATGAACATTGTTGTATTGTTTTGCAAACCAAGAATAGCCAAAATTAAAAATTTCAGTGTTTCTATTTACAACAAATCAACACAATTGATCGTAACTGAAATTACAAATTTCTTATAAATAAAAACATTTATCCGAAACTCGTAAGAGTTTTGCGTGTACAGCCCCAATAACACGTAAATTGTCTGTCCTGTTTACAAAAAGAGAGATTATTTTTTTCTACACCCTAACTTTTTTAAACACCGCTACTGAAAGTTTAGATAACAATAACCAACTTTTCTAAGATGATTTTAAATACAATACATTTTGTATCCGATCAGCAATTGTAACTTTTTCTTGTATCTAATTAGGACTTTATAGATTAGTCCTCAATCGATAATCGATCGTATATAAAATTTCAACTTTAAGTAAGAAAAATCTTCTTGTAACCAATGTCGCAGTAGCGATTTACGATAAGTAATTCTATGAGGTAACCCTCATCGCGGATCTTTACACGTTGTAGACATTCCGGTAGAAATGAAGAAAATGAGAAAATCTCTAGTTTTTCGATCAGAAAGATATTAACTCTCTTCGAGAGTTATACCAGAAAAGAGTACAAAACTGTAGAAGAGTGACATAGCAATCATGGAACCTTCTTTTCCGGATGGACGTAAGATGCGCTGGGAAGAAGATGAACTGGAAAGACGAAGTATCTAAATTTTTTCTCAATATACAATTTCGATTTTTTCGATTTTACCTGTCTAGAGACTAACAGGACTTTCTAATACAAAAGAATTCCTCAATTTCTCTCAATACTAATGAATCGCCGTATGAGTTCCGGTATTATTAATAAAGTTCTTACATGCATATGGCTTTTGCGAATGTTTTTGCATGAGATTTGGTTGTTTTCTAAATAAAATAAATCTTATCTTTAATTACGATCAATTCACAATACAACTCGTGGAACATTGCCTTTGTTACTACTACTACGGGACCCAAGTAAGAAACTGTATCGAGATACTCTCTGAGTGGACAAAAAAATTTATTTAGGAAAGTCTCAAAACAGAAAAGTATTGAGAATAGCTTTCAAGTGTCTTAGCTATCGACAGAATCAGGAACCGTTGTGATTCTCTTAAAGAGACTAATTAAAAATCTTGTGTTTATCGCACTAATACTCTGTGTTTTCTTTTCAAGAAATGTATTGTCCTTCATTTCTCTACAAAATATTGTAGACAAGATGATAGCTGACTTGCAACAGAACCGGTTGCAATTAGTAAAAAACCCAAAATTAATCAGCCAATTCGTCGATCGAAAATTAATTCCTTATATTGATATGGACCGAGTGGTTATCTCCATTGTTGGTCGTCGCTATTGGCAAATGGCTACTGCTGTACAAAGAAAATTATTTATTTGGGAACTAAAAAAATTAGTCGTTGCAATCTATTCGACAATATTGACTTCTTATGATAAGAATCACATTAGGTTTCAACCAATTCGAATCTCTAGTAAAATGGATAACCAGAAAGAAGTGACTGTAGAAGGTGTTATCATTTGTCAAAACGGCCAACAAGTTCCTATCAGGTACAGTTTAATCAATGAAAAAGGCCAATGGAAAATTTGTAATTTCAATATCAAAGGTATAGTACAAAACTACCGATCTCAGTTTTCAGGAATTTTTGTTCAAGCGGGAAGATTAACCACTCTATTGAAATATTTTGTTGGCGGATAAATGACTTGTTAAGATTTCTAATTCTTCACGACCGTTGCCCATTTCGATGCGGCTCTTTTTGTTGCAAAACAATTAGGTTTTGGAGTTTTGATAAAAAACTGTGGACAAATTAATTATTATGGGTGGTATACCCCTAAACGGAATCATTCGGATATCGGGAGCCAAAAATGCTGTTTTGCCAATTTTAGCAGCTACATTGTTGATCAAAGAACCGGTTATTTTAAGTAATATCCCTCGTCTCAACGATGTAATTGCCATGGTGAAATTATTAAGACGTATGGGAGCACGCATCGCTACTGACACAAAAATGAACATCGAAGTGGATTGTTCGTCCATTCAAGACGTTGGTATTCTTGATGAAGACACTTCTTGTGCTTTAGTGAAGACAATGCGCGCATCTATACTCATTTTAGGTCCTTTGTTAACTCGATTTAGAAAAGTAAAAATCTCTTTACCTGGAGGGTGCGCTATTGGCCCCCGACCTGTAGACCTCCATATTGACGGGATGCAAATCCTTGGTGCCGATATAGAATTGCAAGATGGATTTATTCGAGCCAGTTCGGAAAAACGTTTAAAAGGTACAAAGTTGCATCTGGAAAAAATTACAGTAACAGGAACGGAAAACCTCATTATGGCAGCGAGTTTAGCAGAGGGTCGCACTATTCTTCATAACGCAGCTTGTGAACCCGAAGTTCGAGATTTGGCTAATTTTTTAAATGAGAGGGGGGCATGTATTTCAGGAGCAGGAACAAAAACTATTACCATTGACGGTGTTGATCGATTGTCTGGAGGTCGGTATCATATTCTGCCGGACCGAATTGAAGCAGGTACTTACTTAGTTGCCGCAGCAGTAACTCGAGGTCACATTAGGGTTAAAGGTGTTTTACCGGAAACTTTATGGATTGTTCTACAAAAACTGCACGAAGTAGGCGCAAAAATTAGGATTGGCAGCGATTGGATAGATCTTGATATGAAAGGCCAACGACCTAAAGCTGTCGATATTACTACAGCCCCCTACCCTAAAATGCCAACCGATATGCAAGCCCAATTTATGGCACTTAATGTAATCGCAGAAGGAAATTCTGTTGTAAAGGAAACTGTTTTTGAAAATCGATTTATGCACGTACAAGAATTACAAAGAATGGGAGCTGACGTTAAATTACAAGGAAGTAAAGCTTTTATTTGTGGGAAAGAAAAATTGACCGGCGTTTCCGTTATAGCTACCGATTTGCGCGCTTCAGCCGGTTTGGTTTTAGCAGGTTTGACAGCACAAGGAAACACCATAATCGATCGAATTCGCCATATTGATCGAGGCTACGAATGTATTGAAGAAAAATTATCCCAGTTAGGAGCGGAAATTCGTCGTATATCTTCTTCACGCATTGTAACATGAAAATTTCGTAAACACCGTACGGAAAGAAACTTGTGAAATGCTTAAAAACTGCCTCTGTAAAATCCAACATAGAATCCAAATCTGTATTTGTAATTTGTACGTTTTGGAACGCACCGAAATCCTATTTCGTGCTTATTTGTTGCAATTAGAGAAATTTCTCTATAGCGGACGCGAATTTTTCCATTCTGTATAGAGTAGATAACATTATGAATCGTCAAAAGATTTTTTTAAGAGGTATTGTGCCAAAAAAATTAACAGGAATTCGTCTGGACCAGACTTTAGCCAAATTATTTCCAAATTATTCTCGCTCACAACTGCAAAATTGGATCCGAGCGGGATATGTATACGTTAATGGAACTAAAAAAACGCTCGTTCGAGAGACAGTACAAAACAATCAGTCAATTGAAATAATTGCATATCGTCTTAATCAAGATAGAAAAAGACAGGTTTTCGCTCAAGAACTGCCTTTAAACGTACTTTATGAAGACGAATCTCTACTGATTATCGACAAACCTCCTGGTTTGACAGTACATCCTGGAGCTGGTATTCCCGATTGTACACTGATTGACACTCTTCTCCATCGTAATCCACAGATGGCCGCTTTACCTCGTTCGGGCATTGTGCACCGTTTAGATAAAGACACATCGGGACTTCTAGTAATCGCTCGCAGCCTAACATCCTATCATCTTTTAATAAAAGCTATACAAACACGGAAAATTGTGCGAGAATATGAGGCTATCGTGAAGGGTACACCTATTTCAGGACAGACAATTCGCGCGCCCATTGGACGACACCCTGTAAATCGGACTCGTATGTCTGTTGTTAGTGATGGCGGTAGAGAGGCGACCACTCATTTTCGTATTCTCCAACGTTACAAAGCGCATACGCATGTTCGCATTCGATTAGAAACCGGTCGTACACATCAAATCCGTGTTCATATGAATTACATTCGACATCCTCTTATTGGAGATCAGGTGTACGGGGGTCGTCTTAGTGCCCCCTCTAATCTTTCAGATACTCTTAGAGCTACTTTACAGGCTTTCCGTCGTCAAGCGCTTCACGCAACTACTCTAAAGTTTTCTCATCCGTTAACTCAGAAAATAATGGAGTGGCACTCTCCATTACCCCAAGATATTTTAAATTTGTTAGAATCCTTATCGAAAAATGATATTTATGCTTCCAAAAGAAAAAATACATCGAATGAATAAAAACCAAAATTTCCTAGAACCCGCTTCTCAGAGAGCGGTAAATTTGCACTCTGTTAATTTTTCTTATTTCGATACATAAAGAAGAGTAGTGGGCGTAAAACTATTACGGACTGTTTTCTGTAATGTTGTTTCTGTAACGACCGCCCTTTTTTTGTTTTCACCCAGCAGCTGTGCGTATTTATCCTCCGATGTCATCAGAACGCATAACAGTCTTTCTTTTATGTTAAATAGAACTACCCCCAGCATTGTCAATATCATTGTAGAAAAATTCATTCTGCAACCATCCGGTGCATTACGTAGATTAGAAAACAAACAAAATTTTTTAGTACCTAAAAAAGTCCTTGGAGTTGGCTCAGGAGTTATTATCGACGCACAAAAAGGTTATATCATTACTAATACTCACGTAATTAAGGACCAAAAACTTATGTTGGTAACTCTTAAAGATGGTCGCCGTTATCGAGCCAAAATAATTGGTAAAAACAAAGGATTTGATCTTTCTGTAATTCAAATTAAAGCAAAACACTTAACCGAGATACCTTTTGGAAATTCTGATCAGTTGAAAGTGGGAGATTTCGTAGTGGCAATCGGCAGTCCTTTTGGATTAACCCAAACGGTAACTTATGGTATTATTAGCGCTCTGAATCGCCAAGAACCCCGAATCGATAATTTTCAAAATTTTATTCAAACGGACGCTCCCATCAATCCTGGAAATTCGGGAGGAGCGTTAATTGATTTGCAAGGTCGATTGGTTGGTATTAATACAGCGATTGTCACAACTTCTTCTGGAAACATAGGTATTGGTTTTGCGATTCCGAGCAACATGGTCAAAAATGTATCTGAACAATTGATTAAATACGGAAAAGTAGAACGAAGCACGTTGGGAATATCTGTTCAAAACATCACTCCTGAACTGGCTCACGCTTTAAATTTGAAACATAGCACTGGTGCTTTAGTAACTCAAGTCGTTTCCGGAAGTCCCGCTGAACGAATCGGTCTTCAAATTCAAGATATTGTTAAATCTGTCAATCGGGGTATTATTTGTACTTCCGAACAATTGCGTAACGTATTGGGGCTGGCGCGCCCTGGAACTGCTGTCCATTTAGTTGTTTTACGCAATAAAGATCGTAAGATCGTAAAATTTACGGTTACAATGGCAAATCCTAAAGATATATTGCCTAAACGCCCAATACCCTTTTTAGGGGGTATTCGTTTACAGCAACTCAATGACCTAGAACCAAATAGTACCTTTTTAAAAGGGGTCTTAGTGTCTGCTATTAATGACGACAGTGATGGTTCTTTATCCGGTTTACGGATTGGAGATGTCATTTTAAGCGCCAACGGACAAGAAACTCCCACAATCAATAAATTGATTGAAATTATAGAGCAGAAACCTAAACAACTGCTGCTAAAAGTAGCTCGAGGTTCCGAACGATTGTTCCTAGTAATCCAAACAAAGTGAAGAGGACGTCATTTGATATTGATTTTTAAGATTCCTTATTGAGGTAAAGTTTTTTTAGCTCTGTTTTGTAGAGAGATAAGAGTCCTAGTGACGACGCTTTCTTACTAACTAGTACACTAAGAGGGGAGTTTTTATCATTTGTCAATCCTTTCATTCAACTCAATGGGCACGTAGCTCAGCGGTAGAGCGTCATCTTGACGTGGTGAAGGTCGTTGGTTCGACACCAACCGTGCCCAATCCCTCTTCCCCCCTTAGGGAAGGGTTAGGGGAGGGAGCTAATTTTATTATTCTAATTTGTGGTTGTTTGGTTGTTTTTATTATTTTAAAATTAACCCCTTCCTATCAGAGAGGAAGGAAGAAACTTTCGATATGTTTGTTAAAGAAACACATCACCTCAATCCGAACAAAATTTTATATATTCTTCTTTGCAGTTTTGATATCGATCGAAAAAAAAACGCGTTTTAGCAGCTTTCTCCTTCAACAAGAGGACGTGTCTGTTAATTTTAGAAAAGGGTTGGATTCCGACCAGACTATTGGTTTGAAAAATTTCAGTAGCTTCTAAGAGGTCCTCTGGATATAAAGTTTTCTCTTCTACTACAGAATTTCCTATCTGCGCAGAGATTCTAATAACGATAGCTCGTACAATTCCCGGGAAAATACCATCCTCAATCCGAGGAGTAAATATTTTTCCGTCAATCACAGCAAACAAATTTCCAATACTAGTTTCAGAAACAGCGCCTTTTGTATTGAGCATCAAACCTTCTTGATATCCTGCTCTAACAGCTTTTTGCCTGGTCAGTACAAATTCTAAGCGATTTAATGTTTTCACTCGATTTAGAAGAGAACTTTCATTCCGTTTAACGCTTGTAACAACGTGCAGAGTGGAAGAAGATGAAGATGTTGAATCAAACCGCCCACATGGGTCGCCATAGGGTGTGCTTCTAATTACTAAGGTAGGAGGCGGAAGAGTATCAAGAGGCGTCTGGAAACCTGTTTGAGAAATTCCACGAGTCAAAGTGATTCGGAGAGCAGCCGATTTCAATAGTGAATTAATTTTCAACAATCGCATACATTGATTTTTAAGCTCGAGTAATGAAAATTTAAAAGGAATTTCCAATTTCAAAGCAGAAATTTTCAGGCGGCGGTAATGTTCCTGAAAAAAGAGCAAACACCCACTTTCGACTTTGATAGTTTCAAATATACCGTCTCCAAACAAGAATCCCCGATCATTACTATGAATTGCAGGCAAATCCATCGAGACAACGTTGTTGTTTACCAAAATTTTCATAATCTCTTGTAACGAAATTATTAAGCAACTGAAGACCTTGTCTTGTTAGAACAGATTCTGGATGAAATTGTACACCGAATATTGGATAGACACGATGGCAAATTGCCATAATTTCACCCTCTGGGCTTTCTGCCGTAATTTCGAGACAATTAGGAAATTGAGTTTTGTTAATAATGAGCGAATGATAACGACCCGCAAAAAAGGGATTCGGAACTTTCAAAAAAAGAGACTGTTCATTATGATAAATCTGGCTGGCTTTTCCGTGCATAGGGCGATCAGCGCGGCGTATCTTCGCGCCGAAGGCGTATCCAATAGCCTGGTGTCCTAGGCATACCCCTAAAATTGGAACGTGAGACGAAAACCGTCCAATAACGTCAATTGAGATACCTGCTTGTTCCGGCGTTCCAGGTCCAGGAGAAATTACGATATGAGAAGGCTGAAGTGTTTCTATTTCAGAAAGAGTGATTCGGTCGTGACGATGTATTAGTATTGTATAACCCAACATTTCAAAGTATCTTCCTAAATTGTAAACGAAAGAATCGTAATTATCGATAAGCAGAATCATAATTAAAAAAACTCTACATACACTAAAGTGGGAAAATAAATTAAATAATGTGTTTCACATTAGAAATTTGTAAAAATAAAACAGAATCTAATAGTCAGAACAAAAAATGTCAAATATTCAAGAACTTTACTGGATTTCCATCCCTTACCGAGATCCTATAGACTACGCAGTCGTTTTTAGCGGATCAAATTTTTTTGTCTTTTTAGACAGCATGCAATTTAATTCTAAGTTAGGCAGGTACAGTTATATTGCTGTAGATCCGTTTGCTACTCTCGTTTATCGAAATAATGAAATTTACTTCAGCAATAAAATAGTAAAAACGGAAGAAAATATTTTTACTTTCCTGCAGCAAAAACTAAGAACTCTCTCGTTTTCTTTAAACCCTGATCTCCCGCCTTTTCAAGGCGGGATAGTAGGTCTTTTCAGCTACGATTTAGCTAGAGACTTAGAAAATTTGCCCAATCTTTCTCAGGATGATATGCAATATCCTCATATGACTATAGGGTTCTATGATTTGGTTATCGCCTTCGACCACGTAAAAAAAAAGGCTTGGATCATCTCTTCAGGACTACCAGAAAAAAATAAATTGAGGAGAAAACAACGTGCAGAATCACGTCTGTTCCAATGTTTGGAAAAAGTAAAAAACACCAAAATGTCACCAATTCTGGTAAAGAAACCTTTGATCAAAGAAAACGATATTGACAATCATTTTACTAAAAAAACCTATGTAGAAACAGTAGAAAAATGTCGTCGCTATATTTTGAACGGCGACATATTTGAAGTTAATTTATCGCAAAGATTTCAAAGCAATTTTCCAAAAAATTCGGAATTTATTTTATACCAACGAATTCGAAAAATAAATCCCGCTCCGTTTGGAGCCTACGCTCGATTTGACGATATAACCATTATTTCAAGCTCTCCAGAACGATTTTTAAAAATATACAATCGGAAAGTAGAAACAAGACCTATAAAAGGTACGATCGGGCGTGCTCAAGATAAAAAAGAAGATCTTGCATTGTCCAGAAAATTAGAAACAAGCAGTAAAGAACGTGCAGAAAATACAATGATTGTAGATCTTATGCGTAATGACTTGTCAAAAGTTTGTTCTACTAGATCAGTTAAGGTAGCTGCATATTGTAAAGTAGAGAGCTACGAGACGTTGCATCATTTAGTATCTACTGTAGAAGGGAAATTAAAAAAAGGGTTTCACGCGATTGATTTGTTGCGTGCTTCCTTTCCAGGAGGTTCGGTAACGGGAGCTCCTAAAATAAAAGCTATGGAAATAATCGAATATCTAGAACCTACACGAAGAGGTCCTTATTGTGGTAGCATAGGATATATTGGTTTTGATGGAAATATGGATACCTCAATTCTTATTCGAACATACATCGTTAAAAACAACATTATTACATTCCAAACAGGTGGAGCGATTGTTCTGGATTCTGATCCTGTCATGGAATACGAAGAAACACTTATCAAAGCCGCAGCCTTAAAAAAGGCACTAATCGCAGAAATACAGTAAAAAAATGAATTTACAACAGGACAAAGAATATAAAAAAGGATGTATAGAGAAAAGAGAAAAATTACGACAATTAAAAGTCCATACTGCTCAAATCGCGTTTCGAAAATGCATTTGACTTTTATTTTTTGGGGGGGTTGAGTCAAAAAAAGAACACCGTACACTAAAACTAGTCAAAAATACAAAGGGTACTCGTCGCTTTTTTGTTATGCCTCTATAAAAAATAGGGATTTTATCGTGCCAATAATCGAATTCCCATACGGGAATATAAAAGAATTTTCAAGACCTATAACTGTTAATGAGGTCATTGAATCTATCGATTTGGATCTTTTGAAAACCGCTCTAGCAGCTAAAATCAATAATCGTTGGGTAGATATTTCTTCTTCAATTGAGGAAGATTCTGTTCTGACAATTATCACTGATAAGGATCCTGAAGGATTGCAAATTATTCGACATTCTACAGCACATCTTCTGGCTCATGCTGTAAAAGAATTATTTCCTAAAACTCGAATTGCGGTTGGACCTGTAATTGAATATGGATTTTACTACGACTTTGCTTTTAAACATTCTCTTTCCTCAAAAGATCTCGAAAAAATTGAGAAAAAAATGTATGAAATCGCCAAGAATAATTTGAAGATTGAAAGAAGAGTGTTAAATCGAAAGGAAGCCTTAGCTCTCTTTGGGAGAATGGGAGAAACATACAAAGTTGAAATTATTCGAAATATTTTAGAAAAAGAACCGATAACGGTATATCAACAAGGCAATTTTATTGATCTTTGTCGCGGGCCCCATATACCCAATACGGGACTATTGAAAGCCTTTAAATTAACAAAATTGTCGGGTGTATATTGGAAAGGTGATAGGAAAAACGAAATGCTACAGAGAATCTACGGAACAGCATGGACCAATATTCAGGATTTAAAAATCTATCTTTCTCGTTTCGAAGACTCCAAAAACCAAGACCATCGTGTACTTAGCAAGAAAATGAATTTGTTTCATTTCCAAGAAGAGTCTCCTGGTAACGTGTTTTGGCATCCTAAAGGATGGACTGTTATTCTTCAGATGCAAAAATACATTCGTAGTCTGACCTGCAAATACGGATATCAAGAAATTAGCACACCTCAATTGATCAAAGAAACATTGTGGGATAAATCAGGACACCTAGAGAAATTTAGGGACGATGTTTTCAGTGTATCTGTAGAATCACAACAATACGTAATTAAACCAATGAGCTGTCCGGCTCATATCCAAATGTTCAGTCAAAGTATTAAGAGCTATCGCGATTTACCCATTCGCTACTCTGAATTTGGCGTCTGTCATCGTAACGAGCCATCAGGTTCTTTACATGCCTTAATGCGACTGAGAAGTTTTATTCAAGATGACGGGCACATTTTTTGTACAGAAGAACAAATGTATTGGGAAATATCAGATTTTATCGACCAATTACGTGCGGTCTATTCCAATTTTGGTTTCAAAAAAATTATTTATAAATTGTCCACTCGACCCGAAAACCGTGTCGGAGAAGACGAAATCTGGACTAAAGCAGAACAAGTTTTATCGAAAGTATTGGATACAAAACGTATAAATTGGGAGATTTTGCCCGGAAAAGGTGCTTTCTATGGACCCAAAATTGAATTCTCTTTACAAGATTGTTTAGGACGAATATGGCAGTGCGGGACAGTACAAATCGACTTTTCGATGCCAAAACAATTATCTGCGTATTACGTAGATAAAGAAGGTTCTAAAAAAAATCCCGTAATGCTACATCGTGCTATTTTAGGTTCTTTTGAACGTTTTGTAGGAATTTTGTTGGAAGAATATTCTGGAAAACTACCTCTTTGGTTAGCGCCTGTGCAAGTGGTTGTCATGAGCATTACAGATCGACAAGTTGATTACGTTAAAGAAATTGTAGAAAATCTCCAAAACCTAGACATTAGAGTTATCTCAGACTTGAGAAATGAGAAGATCGGTTTTAAAATTCGCGATCATACTGTCGATCGTGTGCCTTATCAAATTATCGTCGGCGATCGTGAAGTTGCTGATAAGACAATAACAGTTCGCACATTGCAAAGTTATGAAAAATCAACCGGTTCTACGTTAGAAGAATTTTCCCGTCAGTTGAAAGCGAGAATTGATCAACATGACACAAATTTCCGGTAGAATTAACTTGTTTTACGGAGGTAGCGTATTAGATTGAAACATGTACGTATTAATAGGCAAATTCGTGTCCCAGAAGTACGATTGCTCAATAAAGAAGGTGAACAAATGGGGGTTGTAATTATTGATCGCGCTTTGACTCTTGCAGAAGAATCTGGATTGGATTTGGTTGAAGTGTCTCCAAAAGCTAGTCCGCCCGTCTGCCGCATTATGGATTTTGGAAAATATCAATTTGAAAAAAGCAAACAAAAAGCAGCTCAGAAAAAAAAACAACGATCTATTCATCTCAAAGAAGTAAAATTTCGTCCCGGGACGGATATAGGGGATTATCAAATTAAATTACGAAAGATTACAATTTTTTTGGATCGTGGAGACAAAGTAAAGATAAGTTTACGTTTCAGAGGACGAGAAGTGCAACATCGAGAATTAGGATTGGAATTACTAAAACGTATCAAGCGCGATTTAGGTAATATTGTTGTTGAACAGGAACCTAAAATGGAAGGTAAACAAATGACAATGATTGTCATGAAAGGCAAAAATGAGAGTAAAAATGAGAGAAACAGACTAAAGAGTGAGAATTATGCCAAAACTAAAGACCAATCGTGGAGCTATGAAGCGGTTTAGAGTAACAGGACGGAACATCATTAAAAGATCTGCATCCAACCACAATCATATCCTAACCAAAAAATCCCAGAAGCGAAAACGCAGATTGCGTAAGTTACATAGAGTTGTCGGAAGCGATGTTAGAGCAGTTAAGAAAATGTTAAAAATGTAGGATTTTTCGAGTGCTGAAAATTAGAAAAGTAAGTATAAAGAAAAAAATAAGAGTTTCATTTTGTAGTGGAGAAATAATGTGCCAAGAGTGAAAAGAGGAGTGATCGCAAGAATTCGTCATAAAAAAATGTTGCATAAAGCAAAAGGTTACTATGGTGCTCGAAGTCGTATCTATCGTGTCGCGAAACAAGCCGTAATAAAAGCAGCTCAATACGCTTATCGTGATCGTAAACAAAGAAAACGCCAATTTCGTACTGTATGGATTATACGCATCAATGCTGCGGCACGACAATACAATCTTTCTTACAGTCAACTGATTTACGGATTAAGCAAAGAATCAATTTTAATAGATCGTAAAATATTAGCGCATCTAGCGGTAAACGAAACATTTGTTTTCGGACAATTGGTCGAGAGATCTAAGAATGCGTTAAATAAATGACAATACGACGGAAATTTGTGAAGAATCGATTAGTGGAAATAGAAACTCTTTTACAAACCGCAAAAAGAGCTATCAATACGGTGTCAACAGAATCGGAATTGGGAAAAGTTCGCGTCTTTTATCTAGGAAAAAGAGGGCAATTAACAAAGTTGTTAAAATTGCTAGAGCATCTTTCTTGTGAAAAAAGACCGGAATTTGGAAAAGCAATTAACTACGCTAAGAATAGCATCCAAACTTTACTCGATAAAAAATCTGTAGAATTGCGTAAAAAAACCCTCCATGAAAAATTAACTCAGGAAAAAATTGACATAACTCTCCGCGGTCGATACGACAATCTTGGAACTGTACATCCTATCGTTCTCGTTTCTGAACGAGTAACTCAATTGTTTGTTTCTCTAGGTTTCCAAATTGTCGAAGGGCCAGAGATTGAGAATGAATACCATAATTTTGAAGCACTAAACATTCCTTCCGATCACCCTGCGCGAACAACAGTGGATACCTTCTATTTTTCAGACAACCAATTATTGCGAACGCATACCTCCAATATGCAAATACGGATAATGAAAAAACAAAACATACCAATTCGATCAATGGTATTGGGTCGAGTATATCGTCGCGATTTTGATGCTACTCATACACCTATGTTCCATCAAGCAGAAGGGCTTGTAGTAGACAAACAGTGTGCGTTTTCAGATTTAAAAGGTCTGTTGCGACAGTTTTTAAATTCTTTCTTTGAAAATACATTGTGTGTGCGTTTTCGCCCTTCCTACTTTCCTTTTACTGAGCCTTCGGCTGAAGTCGATATTTACCAATCGGACACTAAAAGATGGTTAGAGATCTTAGGTTGCGGTATGGTTCATCCCAACGTATTGCGTAATGCGAATATTAATCCAGATGAATACAATGGGTTTTCTTTTGGTATTGGTCTTGATCGACTGGCTATGCTTCGTTATAACATACCCGATTTGCGTCTCTTTTTCAGAAACGATTTACGTTTTTTGAAGCAATTTTAATATCTATACTATGCAATTAAGTGAAATCTGGCTTCGCGAATGGGTTAACCCTGCTCTTGATGCTGAAAATTTGGCAAAACGACTTGCTTTATTTGGTTTAGAAATTGATTCTATCAATCCTGTTTCTTTTTCTTTTGAAAAAGTGGTAGTGGGAGAAGTTTTCTTTATAGAACAACATCCGAATACAAACAATTTGTTCTTTTGTCACGTGAATGTAGGGAAAAAGATTGGAATATTAAAAATTATTTGCAAAGCACCCAACATTCGACTCGGTTTGAAAGTTCCGATTGCGTTAATTGGCGGAAGATTGGGTGATACAAAAGTTAAAAAACTCAAATTACGGGGATTTTCTTCGCACGGGATAATATGTTCAGAGCGGGAATTGGGTCTTGTGTCTTCAGAGAATCAAAAAGATTCATATATTATGGAACTTCCTTCTGACGCTCCTCTTGGATCGGATTTACAGGATTATTTACAATTGAAAGATTCTATTTTTGATTTCAATTTAACGCCTAACCGAGGTGATTGGACGAGCGTTCGAGGAATCGCTAATGAAATCAGCGCTATTGAACGGATTTCTGTAAAGATGCCCAAAATAGAAAGCGTTGTGTCGGTGTACGACGACGCTTTTTTTCCTATTCATATACAAGCAAAAAAAGATTGTCCGCATTACGTCGGTCGAGTCATTCGTGATATCAATAGTAACGCTCACACATCGATTTGGATGCGAGAGCGTCTACGTCGTAGCGGGGTACGTTCTATCCATCCTGTTGTAGACGTCATGAATTATGTAATGTTGGAATGGGGACAACCTATGCACGCATTTGACTTCGATCAATTATCCGGTGGAATTTATATACGATACGCAAATTCTGATGAAAAAATTACCCTAATTGACGGAACAGGAGTTTCCTTAAATTGCCACACTCTAGTCGTCGCAGACGAAAATCAAGCGCACGCCATTGCTGGTATTATGGGAAGTTCTGGTTCTGCCATCAACGAAAAAACAAAAAACGTCTTTTTGGAAAGCGCATATTTTACTCCAGGAAACATTACTCTAACGGCACGTCATTATAATCTGAATACAGATTCTTCGTATCGATTTGAGCGTGGTGTTGATTTTACGATACAAAGACTTGCAATGGAAAGAGCAACAGAATTATTGCTAGCTATGACCGACGGAAAGCCAGGCCCGATTGAAGACTACACTGTTGATGAATCGTATCCTTCCATCAAAAAAATTAGTCTACGTCGCAAACGCATTAAGCGTCTGCTAGGTATAGAAATTCCTGACAATGAAGTACATCAAATTCTAAGTTCTTTAAGAATGACTTTGCAGTTAGATATACAAGGTTGGCAAGTAACAATACCTAGTGACCGTTTTGATATCGTTCAAGAAACAGATCTAATCGAAGAATTGGCACGATTGTATAGCTATGAACGTATCCCCCAAACTGTTTTAAGTCGTGAAATGGTTATATTACCTCTGCCAGAGACGGAGGTGAGTTTATCTCGAATTCGCCATTTGATGGTAGATCGAGGATACAACGAAGCTATCAGCTACAGTTTCGTCAACGATAGATTGCAAAGTCGATTTAACCCCAATTTAAAATTTCTCACTCTTTCAAATCCAATTTCGAATGACATGAATGTCATGCGCAATAGTTTATGGCCTGGTCTTATTACCGCAGTAAAGTACAATCAATCTCATCAAATTAAGCGTATAAGACTTTTTGAGATTGGCACATGTTTTATTAAAAACGGGAAAGAAAAGTGGCAGCAAGTAACTAAAGTAGCTGGATTAATTACAGAGAATGCTCACAATTTGCAATGGGGGGAAGCAGAACGTCCAATCGATTTCTACGATTTGAAAGGAGATATCAGCGCTCTGTTTTCCCTCAATCGATCTGAAAAAGATTTTCATTTTATACGCTCAGAACATCCTGCATTGCATCCAGGGCAATGTGCCGCTCTCTGTTTTGGAGAAATTTGTATTGGCCATATGGGCGCTTTACATCCTATTTTGACACAAGAACTGAATTTATCTTTCCCTCTCTATCTTTTTGAAGTAGAACTTAAGATTGTCAATAGAACACAATTACCTCGCTATCAACCCATTACTAAATTTCCTGCCGTTTACCGCGCTATTTCTGTTATAGTAGATCGAGATGTTGAAGTTTCTCAAATCGAAGAAGAAATTTTTCGAAACTCTGGGCATTTATTAATCGTAAGCGAAATTTTTGATGTGTACGAAGATACAGAACGCATTGAATTCGGAAAAAAAAGCATTGCTCTGAGATTAACCTTACAAAATCCATTGGGCACTTTAGTAGACAAAGAGATAAAACAGGTTGTTAAACGGGTGGTTTCTGCTCTTGAACATAAGTTCAAAGCCAAATTGAGAAGTGTAAATTGAAGATAAATAATCTTTCGGATTTTAAAAAAGTTTATTCAAAATGACAGATTTACACGAAGACGGAAGGACAACCAGCTCAAGACAGAGAAAGAAGAATAGATTTTGAAACAATATTAATTTTGTACAGCAATTCTATCCGTAAACTTCAACATCGAATTGGAATTCTTTCTACAAGTATTTTTCGTAAGTTTTGCCACAACAACAATGCGGGGGTGGTATGGGGGTTATTGGTAAGGGGTTGTTGGGGAGGGGTGTAACAATTCGATTAAGTAACTTTTTCGGGACGTGGCGCAGTCTGGTAGCGTACTTGCATGGGGTGCAAGAAGTCGCAGGTTCAAATCCTGTCGTCCCGAGAAATAGTTGAAACCATAAGACACATCCATTATACAGAATTCTACATTGCTTCTAAGACAAAACGGTTGATTTTCATATTCCAAAGATGGTAAATTGTTTTCCTAATTTTAGAGGGGAAAACTTCTGATGGACAAACAATTGTTAAAAATATTAGCTTGTCCGCTCTGTAAAGGAAAGTTGATATTTAAACAAGAAATGAAAGAATTGCATTGTCAATTCGATCAAATCGCTTATTCTATTCAAGAAGGGATTCCGATAATGTTGTCTGACAGATCTCGTATCCTGTAACGGAGAAAAAGATCTCGTGTTTTTCGGCGGAAGATCGAGCTAGTCTTTCTTTCACTTTCAGAGGCTTCCGGAGGTGACGGGGGGGAGGTGAAGGGGCGCAGGCAGTCCCGAATGAATCGGACACCACAAAGCCCGGGATCGATTCGGTTTCCTGGATTCTGGAATTTTTTGAGGATTGTACAACATGTTACAACAAACAAACCGTCACAGGAAATTTGGAATCATTTGCTTCCCAAAATTTGCCCCCAGATCAAATTGGGCCTCTCTGGTTTGACTTTAAAGCTTTAAAGAATAAAGCTTTAAAGAAGCTGCTTTTAAAGATAAAGAAGCTAAAGAATGTAGCGACTCAAATTTTCATCTTCTACAAATTTTTCTAATTGTCCATTAACATAGGAAACGTCAATCGTAATCGATTCATCTCCCCTATCTGTCGCTGCAAAAGAAATCTCTTCCAGCAACCGCTCCATAATAGTGTGCAATCGACGAGCTCCAATATTCTCAGAGCGGCTGTTCACTTGATACGCAATCTCGGCGAGACGCCGGATTCCATCCGGAGTAAAGGACAATCTGCAGTTCTCTGTTTTCATTAGTGCAATATATTGTTCGGTTATCGAAGCTTTTGGTTCCGTTAAAATACGAACAAAATCACTGGATGTCAGCGCCCTCAATTCGACTCGAATGGGAAATCGACCTTGTAATTCTGGAATCAAATCGGAAGGTTTTGCAATATGAAAAGCACCAGAAGCAATAAACAAAATGTGATCGGTTTTTACCATGCCATATTTAGTAAAAACAGTACTGCCTTCTACCAACGGTAGTAAATCACGTTGTACACCTTCACGTGAAACATCTGCGCCTACTGAAGCGCCTTCTCGTTTTACGATTTTATCAATTTCATCCAGAAAGACGATACCGTGTTGTTCTACATTCGCGACAGCTCTAGATTTAATTTCGTCTTCGTTGATTAATTTTGTTGCTTCTTCCTCGATTAAAATACGCCTAGCATCTTTTACTTTCAAACGCCGAGACTTAGTGCGTCGACTAGATATACTCGACATAATGCCTTTTAATTGGCTAATCATCTCCTCCATACCCGGAGGACCCATAATTTCAAATGAAGGATGAATATTAATTTCGATTTCAATTTCTTTATCATCCAAATTCCCATCGTACAACTTTCTACGAAAGACATCTCTCGTTATAGACTCCTTTGTCTCTGTTGGATTATTCACCACCTCTTTAGAAATCAATCCCTCTTTAATACTCCCTTTCTCAATAGAAGAGGATGATGGTGTGGACGGAACCAGAGCATCCAATATACGCTCTTCAGACGCTTCTTCTGCCACATTTCTTACTCGTCTGATGGCGTTTTCACGAATCATTTTAACAGAAGCATCAACCAAGTCTCGAATAATCGATTCGACATCTCTTCCCACATAACCCACTTCGGTAAATTTAGTGGCTTCAACTTTAATAAAAGGCGCCCCGGCTAGATTAGACAAGCGACGAGCGATTTCCGTTTTACCAACACCAGTTGGACCGATCATTAGGATATTTTTTGGAAAAATCTCTTTCTGTAAATCCTCCGGAAGTTGCATCCGACGCCAACGATTTCGCAGCGCAATGGCAACAGCCCGCTTTGCATCGTCTTGTCCGACAATAAATTTATCCAATTCCGCAACAATTTCTCGAGGGGTCATGTCCATTTGAATCTCAAGCATATCCTAAACGTTAAACGTTATACTCCACATTTCTAGTTGTCATAATAATTTTATCTGACGAAATTATTTTTCGCAATCAAGTTCCTTGACTGTGAAATGAAGGTTCGTATAAATGCAAATTTCAGCGGCAATAGTAAGTGTCTTTTCAACAATTTCTCGCGCATTTAAATCTGTATTGTCCAATAAAGCTCTGGCTGCAGCTTGCGCATACAACCCCCCAGATCCAATGGCCATGACATTTCGTTCAGGTTCAATGACATCTCCAAGACCCGTAATAATAAGAGACTTCTTTGCGTCAACTACCGCCAATAATGCTTCTAAGCGGCGCAGCATTCGATCGGTTCGCCAGTCTTTAGCCAACTCAACAGCAGAACGAATTAAATTTCCCGAATACTGTTCCAACTTTTCTTCAAATCGTTCAAACAAAGTAAAAGCGTCTGCTGTTCCTCCAGCAAAACCAGTGATTACTTTGTCTTTATAGAGATACCGAACTTTACAAGCGTTTCCCTTCAAAACAGTACCACTCATCGATACTTGACCATCGCCTCCTACAACAACTTTACTTCCCCTTCGTACAGAAACTATCGTAGTACCTCGTAATTCTTTCATCACTTCTAATTGTCAATCTATACGTGTTATGAATAAAAATGGGGCAACGTCTTTCATAGATTGGGTTGGAACACCTAGTTTTCAAGCACAGATTGTAAATCTCTAAGAGATAAATTCATGTTAAAACAACATCGCTAATTACGATGAAGTCATCTGCGTCTAGAGGAATGTAAAAACGGACGCGAACAGAAAAGAAAACACCTTTACAAGTTCAAAATTGGATTATTGGAATGCAAATTCCAAATTAGACTTCTGTCGATATCAAAGAGTGCCCCTCCCTACATTTTTTCAGGCGCAGATACACCCAATAAAGTCAATCCGTTGGCAATAATCTGTCGCACAGCTGAAATTATATTCAGACGCGCGTTACGTAATTTGTCGTCCTCAACAAGAAAACGTTCCGCGTTATAATAGGCATGAAATTGGTTAGCGAGATTTTGTAAATAGTGAGCCAGAAGATGAGGAGCGTATTGTACAACAGCGGTATGTATAATTTCTTCGTAACACGATAAAGTAATCAGTAAAGCTTTCTCATAAGAGTTTGATAATAAAGATAAATTTCTCATTCCCTCTACAGGGTTCCATTCCTTTAAAGATTCGTCCAATTTTTGAAAAATACGACAAATCCGCGCGTGGGCGTATTGAATGTAATAAACAGGATTTTTATTTGATCGAGATACTGCCAGACTGAGATCAAATTCTAAATGCTGATCGGGTTTGTACATAATGTAGAAAAAGCGTGCTGCATCATTACCAACTTCTCTACGAAGTTCTCGTAGCGTGATAAATTCTCCACTCCGAGTAGACATAGAAATTTTTTTACCTTTTCGATAGAAGACTACAAATTGTACCAATAAAGTTTGCAGATTAGCAGACTCTCTTAGAGTGCGCAAAAAAGAACACAGTCGAGGAACATATCCATGATGATCCGATCCAAAAATGTCGACAACAACATCGTATTTCTGATTGAACTTATAGAAATGGTAAGCGATATCAGACGCAAAATAAGTGGGAACACCATTTCTTCGAACCAACACTCGGTCCTTTGTATCGCCCAATCCAGTGGACCGAAACCACCGAGCGCCATTTTTTTCGTATACGTGTCCTTGTTGATACAAAAGATCTAATATTTCTCTAATTAAATCTTTTTCTATCAATCGACTTTCGGGAAACCACTCATCATAGACAATTCCAAATTCTTTTAGATCGTCTCTGATATCTTCCAAAATATGGCTAAGCGCTGTATTGAGAAGAATGCTGCAATTCTTTTTTCCAAGCAAATCTTTTTGGACCTGCATCCATGTACTAAGATCGTCAAAATTTCCGCTAATTCCTAAAATGGACAATTGATTGTAGATTGTCTTCTGTGAGTAGAAAAAGAGATTTCCATATCTACTTCTCAAGTTACGGGCAATATCTACAATATACTGGCCCCGATAGGCATTTTGAGGAAAAGTTAAAGTTTCTTTATACTGTTGCAAGTATCGAATCCAAACGCTTAACGCCAGAATCTCCATTTGTCGCCCAGAATCATTGATGTAGTATTCCTGATGTACTCTATAGCCAACTATTTTCAGCAAGTTGGATACACAAGCACCGTAAGCAGCGCTTCTTCCGTGACCGACATGTAAAGGACCTGTTGGATTAGCAGAAACATATTCTATATGTATGGATTTTCCTAAACCAATCTGACTACCAATATAGCGTGATCCTGCTGCTAAAATAACGGGAATGATATTCTGATAACTGCTCGCTGTAATATAAAAATTAATAAAACCTGGACCAGCAATTTCTACTTTGGAAACGTATGGCGAAGATGGAAAAGCGTTAACAATCTCTTCGGCAAGAACGCGTGAGCCAATTCCCACAGTTTTTTTTATTACTAAAGCTAAATTTGTTGTAAAATCACCGTATTTAGGGTTTTGACTTTGCGTAACCTTGAATAGCGGAAAAAGATTGGAATTCAGCGTTCCTTTTTCTTTTAAATTTTTGATGGTTTGGTTTAATAGAACTTCGAGATTTTTTTTCATAAGAATTTGTGTTTGTGATTGGTGTACCAGTTGCCAATTTCGCAATTGAAGAGAGTGCGCGTTTTCATAAGTTTTAGAAATCTTGCAGAAATTTTCTTCTTCTGTAGAAATCTTTAAAAACTATGGAAAGAATCTTATAAGCCAGTTTTGCTGATAAAAAATCACAACTGTGAAAATTAGAAATCGGCGCCAATTCATTAATATCCGCGCCAACGATAGTACCTATCTCGCTCGCTGCAGTAATGATTTCGAGCGTATCGTCCCAAAATAATCCTCCCGGCTCAGGTGTACCGGTAGCAGGCATTAAACTGGAATCAAATCCGTCTACATCGACTGTAAGATAAATAGGACGATTTTTTAGAGGATCGATGATTTTTCTAATGTCCCAATTCTTTTTGTCTTTCGCCCAATAAATACGAATTCGATTCCTATTAGCTTCAAAAAAAGAAATCTCTTCCAAAGAAATATTTCGGATACCAATCGAAATGACTTCGACATTGGGATGATCTAAACAACGCCGAATTGCAGAAGCGTGAGAAAAATACTCTCCGTGATACCCGTCGCGCAAATCCGTATGCGCGTCGAAATGCAAAATTGCCAAATCGGCATATTCCTTAACAAAAGGGCGGATAGAACCTACAGTAATAGAATGTTCTCCTCCAAAAACAAAAGGAAATTTTCTATCGCTTACAACGCATCCAACTAATCTTTCCAATTGCTGTAACGCTCGCGATATACCATTTTCAATTTTAGGTTCTTCTAAGGTTACGATACCGATATTGCGATAAGGTTCGCACCAAAACACTTCATCAAATAACTCTACTTTATACGAAGCTTGAATCATTGCAGAAGGTCCTTTAGCAGTTCCTTTTCCATAACTGACAGATTGTTCCAGACCAAATGGAACAACAACAGCTTTCGCATCTTTATAATTTACAGCGTCTCTCGAATCTAATCCCAAAAAAGCTTTCCTAGAAGGAAGACATCTCATGATTTCGATTCCTCGATAAACAGCTGAGCACAATGTCTGCGCAGCCGGTCTTTCCAAAAACCTCGATGATACGCGTCGCTAACCAATAACGGCAATACAGAGGTGGCTTCCGCATAGACCATTTGTTCGTAAGCAGTATCCACTTTTCCCCATGAATAAGCTTCTTTCAGTGTCGAACTGGAACACGCTCCATCACGAACATCCGCTACGGTTATTTGAATAGCGTATTTGTGTACATCCACCGATTTTCCAATAACTTCTGCGCAAATTATTACATCTTGAACAAAATTTTTTGGTACTCCACCTCCAATCATTAGCAATCCAGTTGTCCCCGCTCGAATTTTAGCTTCCATTAGTTCACGGAAATCGCGAACAGAATCAATGGTCAGATGTCTATCAGGGTTTCTTACTTGATGCAGAACCAAACCAAACCCTGCTGAAGAATCGGTAAAAGCAGGACAGAAAATAGGCACATCGTGTTCGTATGCCAAGCGAACTAATGAATCTTCTTTTTTCTCATCTTTTTTTTGTAAAAAGGCTCCCATAACTTTTATAAATTCTCGCGAGCTGTAAGGTCTCGGCTTAAGAGTGTTGGCAATTCCAAAAATCACATTATCGCATCGTTGCAAATCTTCTTCATCTATATAAGTATCATAAATTCGATCAATATATAGGTCACGCAATTTCCGATCCTCCGCTTCCGGAGTTCCTTGATAGTGACGAAAACCCAGAGCTTCAAAAAAATCCATGTCTACAATGCTAGCACCAGTCGCTACAACGATATCCACCATGTTATATCTGATCAAATCAGCGTATAATTTCATACAGCCTCCAGCTGAAGTTGATCCAGCAATAGTCAAAATAATGCTACACTTTTTGTCTCGAAGCATGCGATTAAAGATCTTCGTTGCTCTTGCGAGTGCACGGGAAGTAAAAGACATACAACTCATAGCATCAACGATTGGTCGTGCGTCAAAGCGAGTGATATCAATGTGTTCGATTTTTTTTTGTAAGAATTTTTTCTTCAAAGACAAGGAGCATTCCTCTTACTACAAATCGTACAAATTAAGCGGCAATCACTTCCAAAGGCTCTTGTGTGATACAGTCGTCAGAATACATTGTCATGAGAGGTTCATCTGAAACCATAACAACGCCTTCTTTTTGTTTAAAACCATTGAAAGTGGTTGATAAAGTTCGACCGTAAGCGCCCATCTGCCCGATCTCAATATAATCGCCTTCTTTAACGTCGTTAGGAAGATAGAATGGCCCTTTCATGTGATCGAGAGAATCACAAGTAGGACCGTAAAAACTAAAAGGCAAGAGATTTCTGTCTGTAGGGCGATTTGCACTCAGTAAATGCACAGGAAAAATAAAGTGAGGAATTCCAGCGTCAAAAAGACTCCCGTAAGTACCGTCGTTGATGTACAAGGTTCCACCCTTTCGCAATTCGACATTTACTACTACAGAAGTACTTTCTGCTACTAGCGAACGGCCCGGTTCGCAAAGTAATTCTATATGAGGTTTCTCATAAACTATTTTTGAGAATTCGGCGTAAATCGCCTCGAAATAGATGTGCAGTGCTGGAGGAATCATACCTGGATAAATAGAAGGAAACCCCCCACCTACATTAAAATATTCGATTTCTACACCAGACTCGCTAATTACTTTATTGGCCATACGAATCGCAATACGATAAGCATTGGGATGCATACATTGTGATCCTACATGGAATGTAACACCCAATTTATAAGCTACCTTTCGTATTATTTGCAACAATTTAGGAGCTTCATACAGGTCAATACCAAACTTTTCCGACAAATTAAATTCGGAGAACGTATTTGGAATGGCAAGCCGTAAATGTAAACAGAGATCTTTGGCATTTTTTGTACAACGCAAAATTTTATTCAATTCATCCAAGCAATCAAGAGAGAAATGACGCACACTGTAATTAAAGTAAGCTTCAAAAACTGCATAAGGCGATTTTACAGGATGCATAAAATAGAGCTCTGCTGACGGTACAAATTCTCTGACAGTATGCATTTCTTCATGAGAGGCTACATCAAACGCGGTTATACCACAATTGTGCACCAATTGAACGACATGCTGCTCTGGATTTGTTTTTACTGCGTATAAAACACGCCCCTTGAATTTTGTGCGAAAAAAATCGATTGCTTTCTCCAGAGCATAAGGTCTAAAGGCAAACACAGGTTGTACCGGCCTTTCTTCGACTATAGAAGCAATGGTTTGAAGTGTCATTCCTGCACAAAACTACTCTGGAAATTTTCCGAAACTCGCGCCTAATCAACCAATCAATATATCAGATTAATCGCAATGTCAAATAAAATATTCTTTCCTCCTTATGAAAATTCAAATCATTTAAAAGTCATTTTCTTCTAAACTAGGCAACATTGAGTAAAACAGCGCTCGTTTTTTGGAAAAAAGATGAGACTTTGTGGGCCGTCACGGGCTCGAACCGTGGACCCGCTGATTAAGAGTCAGCTGCTCTCCCAACTGAGCTAACGGCCCACAAAGTCTCATCTTTTTTCGAATTTTCAATCTTTCGAAGTCGCTAAGATTTTAAGATTTTGTATGTTCTGCCTAGATTTAATCTTAAGTCCATGAGAATGTCCACAACACAAACCAACACAAACAAATAGCAAACTCTCCTTTCCAAGAGAAAGGAAATCAGAATTTAATCCTTTCTGACCGATTAGAAACAAACACAGAATCTTCATTTTTATTTTGTATCATTTGACCTCGTAAAGAACAAAACACTTCTTGTATACGAAAAAATTCTACCCTCTTATGCGCGTTTATCATACATACATACAGAAAGCAGGGGTGGACGATGGGATTCGAACCCACGACAATCGGAACCACAATCCGAAGCTCTACCAACTGAGCTACGTCCACCAAAATCTGTAAGGGATGCGCCCGGCAGGATTTGAACCCGCTACCCTCGGCTTAGAAGGCCGATGCTCTATCCAAAATGAGCTACGGACGCTGTTTATTAATTTTCTTTTTTCCTTACCACTATCGCGTAACAAAAACCATGATAACTTCATTTTTCCTTTGCGCAAATCTCTGATTTATAGTAAATCGGGGTAGAGGGATTTGAACCCCCGACACCCTGCTCCCAAAGCAGGTACGCTACCAGACTGCGCTATACCCCGAATTTCACAAAAATATTACATATTCATTACATTAACATTTACTCTACTGCTCATATTCGAATGCGTCAACACAGTTACTTATGTATTTTATTCCGGACTTTGTATCACGAAAGCGATTGTTAGAAATATATACTGAATACAAGACTTATGAAAAAATATCTATTATCATAATACAACATTACACAATGTAAAAATGTAAGTATCAGAACCCAACCCTAATGAGTAATTGTCTTAAATCTCTTATCGAAGAGGCCTATCGCAACAAGAATTCATTTTCCAGCGATAGTATTCCGAAAAAAATTCGCGAAGGCATACACCAAACTATTGAACTTCTTGATCGAGGGGAAATTCGTGTTTCGGAAAAACACCATGGACGTTGGATAACTAACGAATGGATCAAAATGGCTATTTTGCTTTATTTTAAAACCGAACCTTACAAAATTTTCAAAGCAGGCTACGCTTCTTTTTACGATAAGATTCCTCTAAAAAATTATTGCCAAGCTGAATTCAATAAAAAAGAAATTCGCATCGTTCCGCATGCGATTGTACGAAAAGGTGCCTATTTAGCTCAAAATACCGTACTTATGCCAAGTTATGTTAATATCGGTGCTTACATCAATTCAGGCACTTTAATCGACACCTGGTCAACAATAGGTTCTTGCGCTCAAATAGGTAAAAATGTACATATCTCTGGTGGTGTAGGCATTGGGGGGGTTCTTGAACCCCTACAAACGCATCCCACCATTATCGAAGATAATTGCTTTATCGGTGCTCGTTCAGAAATCGCAGAAGGAATTGTAATTGAAAAAGGCGCAGTTGTTTCTATGGGTGTTTTTCTCGGCAAGAGCACTCCAATTTACAATCGACTCACCGGAGAAACTACCTACGGGCGTATTCCTACCAATTCTGTAGTGATCTCTGGAAGTCTTCCTTCTTCTACAAAAGAATACAATCGCTACAGTGCCATCATAATTAAAAAAGTAGACCAAAACACTCGGGATAAAATTTCTTTAAATGAATTCTTACGCGAAGAAAAATACCACGATGTTAAGACAATACGCGCATGAGTGAAACACTAAAGCTTTTAAAGCAACTGATTGCATGCCCTTCCATCACTCCCGAAGATGCGGGTTGTCAAGACATTTTGATTAAATATCTGAGTTCTTCAGGATTTCAGTGCGAGCGTTTGAACTTTTCAGAAGTCAGCAATCTATGGGCTTGGCATAGACACAATGGAAAGAGAAAACTTCCTCTTCTTGTTTTTGCAGGTCATACTGATGTCGTTCCACCTGGAGACGAAACACAATGGAACTCTCCTCCGTTTACTCCAACTGAAAAAAACGGATATCTCTATGGTCGCGGAGCTACAGATATGAAAAGTGGACTGGCTGCTATGGTCGTTGCAGCCCAAAAATTTGTCAGGAATTATCCTAGTTATAATGGAACTATTGGATTTGTCATTACAAGCGATGAGGAAGGTTTGGCGAAAAACGGAACTCGTAGAGTGGTCGAATTTCTACAAAAAAAGAATATCAAGATACGTTATTGTATCCTTGGGGAGCCTAGCAGCAATAACATTTTGGGCGATTCTATTAAAATCGGACGTCGAGGATCTCTGTACGGTCGAATTACCATATTTGGAAAACAAGGACATATTGCCTATCCTCATCTGGCCGAAAATCCCATCCATCGCTGTTTTCAAGCATTCAACGCTTTAATACACACCAATTGGGATCAGAATGATTTTTCTACGTCTACCTCTTTACAATTCTACAATATTGAATCCGATAGCGAAGCTCCTAATATCATTCCAGAAAAATTGAAAGCTAAATTTAACTTGCGATTCGCTCCCTCTTGTCTTCCAGAAACAATACAGGAAAAATTCGAGTCTATTCTCAATCAACACCTAGTCAAATACGACGTCCAATGGATCCTTGCCAGTCGACCTTTCTTTAGCGGAAAAACCAAATTAGCAACCATCACTTGTCGAGTAATTAAAGAAACCATAAAATGTCAAACCAAACCTAACCTCCATGGAGGAACCTCTGATGGGCAATTTTTTTCCTCTACCGGTTGTGAGATTGTCGAACTAGGTCCTGTCAATAAAACCGCACACCATATCAACGAAAATACCCGTATTGCAGACCTTGATATTCTTTCTACAATGTATTTTCAAATTCTAAAGTGTATATTTCATAAGCCAACGCTTGATACAGAAGATGTGCGAAATTCTCCTATGCAATTTTAATGGAAGATCTATTTTTTGCGACCACGATTTTCACAAAAAAGAAATTATAAAATTAACATATTGCGACTCTAAACATTCTAGTTTAGTTTGAAACCAATTTCTGTTTCGTTTGTTACAAGATCGAAAATTTATATTAAAATTCTTAAAACAGATAGAATCAGATGGAGAGGTGCTCGAGTGGTTAAAGAGGCACGACTGGAAATCGTGTGTATGAGATTTCAATCTCGTACCGAGGGTTCGAATCCCTCTCTCTCCGGGAGAAAGATAGAAAACAGCGCAAGTTGTTTGTGTTTACATATTTCGATCATAATTAAAACCAGGCGAGCGCTAAAGCGCGGATGACAGCAGAGGATAAAATAAAAAAGGGGCTAAGATTGCAAAATGTCTTACCAAATATTAGCGCGGAAATGGCGTCCTAAACGTTTTCGAGAAATAATTGGACAAATATTTGTTGTTCGAGCTTTGGTCAATGCTCTAAATCAAAAACACCTCCACCACGCCTATTTGTTTACAGGACCTAGTGGTGTAGGCAAAACGACTTTAGGACGTCTACTCGCAAAATGTCTTAATTGTGAGAAAGAAATCAGTGCTAATCCCTGCAACGTCTGTGATAACTGTAAAGAAATCAATTCGGGGCGATTTCTTGATCTTTTTGAAGTGGATGCAGCTTCACGAACTAAAGTAGAAGATATAAGAGAATTACTTGATAGTGTTCAATATACACCAACAAAAGGACGATTTAAAGTCTACTTGATTGACGAAGTGCATATGCTTTCTGGACACAGTTTTAACGCTCTACTAAAAACTCTGGAAGAGCCTCCCAATCATGTGAAATTTATTCTCGCTACTACTGATTATCGAAAATTACCAATAACCGTATTGTCGAGATGCTTACAATTTCATCTTATTCGTCTTTTACCGGAGCAAATGACTGTTCATTGTCAAAAGATTCTACAGAAAGAAAATATAGAGTTTGAAAAATCCGCACTTGATTTGTTAGTACGCGCTGCTAACGGAAATGTTCGAGATGCTCTCAGTCTTTTAGATCAAAGTATAACTTACGGAAACGGTAAAATTTTTACCAAAGATGTTAAAAACATGCTGGGAATTATTGAATCCAATCCGTTATTTGACATTCTTGAAGCTTTAGCGTGGAAACAAGGAAATGTTCTGTTACAACAGATCAATACACTTGCCCAAAAAGGTATTGATTTCTCAAATGCTTTAGTTGAATTATTAGCATTGCTTCATCAAATTGCTATTATTCAAGTAGTCCCCGACGTTCATGTTGAACACAACCATAAACGACTGCGTCAATTGGCGAATCTTCTCCATTGCGAAGACGTACAACTTTTTTATCAAATTGCGTTGTTAGGACAACGAGATTTGCCTTTTTCACCAAATTCACAAATAGGATTTGAGATGACGCTGTTACGGATGCTTGCCTTTTATCCGGAATCGTCAAAACATCTTCGGAAATCAAAACACAACGATCCGAAAGACTACCTGAACTATCAAAAGAAACAGAACCAACCCCCAAATTTAGAGGAAAAACGGGAAATTACAACAGAGGAAATCCTATCTCCTTCGGAAGGAGGTAGAACAAAAATTTTGAATAATCAATAAATTTGTAATAGGATGATGCGAAGATTTTGTACGCTCCCTAAAACGATCGTAAGGAAATTTCTTTATCTCTTAAAAGCGATAATAAATGAAAAATTTTGCACAAGTGAAGCGGATACATTTATGTTCAGTCCACTAATACAAAAGCTGATAATGGCGCTTCAATATTTACCCGGAGTGGGTCCGAAATCTGCGCAACGGATAGCTTTTCATCTTCTTACAAAATCCGCTAATACTAAGGGATTAGCGTTAGCCCAATCTCTGCAATCTGCCATCAGCCAAGTACGAGAATGCCAACTATGTCAAATCTATACTGAACAACATTTATGTGATATTTGTTGCGATCCAAAGCGAAATTCTGCGCTTTTATGTGTTGTAGAAGGCCCATCCGATGTAGTTGCTATAGAACAGACCCGAGTTTATTCGGGTCGTTATTTTGTATTACAAGGACGATTATCTCCTTTGGATGGAATAGGACCTCAAGAAATTAAAATCCCTATTTTACTTGATCGCTTAAGAGAAGAATCTATTACAGAACTTATTATTGCCACTAATGCGACTGTAGAAGGAAAGGCTACAGCACATTATATTGTAAATCATACAGATCGAGCCAAAATAAGATGCTCACGTATCGCGCACGGAATTCCGATTGGAGGAGAGCTAGAATATCTTGACGGCGGTACTTTAAGTCACGCTTTTCGTTCCAGAGTGCCTATCGAAAATTTAGAATTTAATAAGGGGTAACAGAAAACAATGATTGATGGCACATTTAATTTAGACAAATTAATGAAGAGTACGAAAAAAATCCAAGAGATAATGCAAAAAGCTCAGAAGGAATTGTCAAAAATTGAGGTTACCGGTGAATCCGGGGCGGGCATGGTGAAAGTCACTCTCACCGCTCAACATGAAATTGTTAGTTTTATACTTTCTGATGAACTTTTCGCAGAAAAAAAAGAAGTTATTGAAGCTCTCATAAGAGCTGCTTTCAACGACGCAAATAGAAAAATAACGAAAATCACTCAAGAAAAAATAATTTCCTCAGGAAAGTTGTTTGGTAACGAAGAAGACAAAAATTGAATTGCCACTAGATTGTGATTTGGTCGTAGAAAAATATTTTCTGTGATAAAACGATAAAACAGCGAATTCTTGTTTCGCTACGTGAGGAGATGGACCCGTCTCTTTCTTTACCCTACCCTCCTTCTAGGGCTCTCCTTCTAGAAGTTTGTGGCCATGCGCTCAGAACTGATTTTGTTAACGTAGCTAAAGGAATAGCAAAGAAAACACCCCAAAATCCCCAAATACCTCCAAAAATCAAAGTCGACAAAAGAATTGTCACAGGATGCAAGTCCATAATCTCTGAAAATAGAAACGGGACCAATATATTTCCGTCTAAAGTAATAATTACAGCGTAGATAATCACCAAGTACGCAAAATACGCAGAAAAGCCCCACTGTACGAGTCCAATTATAGCAATGGGAATCGCAACAATTACCGCACCGATATAAGGTACAATTACAGACAATCCCAGTAAAACACCCAATAAAAAAGCGTATTGCAACCCTAATAGTACAAAAGCGATAACTGAGATAAAACTGACAATCACTATTTCAATTGCTCTTCCACGAACATAAGCACCAATTTTTTGATCCATCTCATACCAAACAATTCGAATAAGTCCTCGACGCTCCGGTAAAAAACGGCTAATCCAGGTACTAATGATTTCTCCATCCTTTAGAAAGAAAAATACAAGTAAAGGCACTAATACAAAATAAAGAATTATCCCAATAACATTAGGAATTGAAGCCAAAGAACGGGACAAAATCAATTGTCCAATTCGAACTGATTGCTGATGCAAATAAGCACCAAAACTGAAAAGCGGATTGATAGGAAATAGTTTCGGATAACGAAACATGAGTTCAGTCATCCATGCTTGCCCTTTGGTAATAGCTCTAGGGAGCTCGTGCACTATAATTCCTACTAACTGCTTCCACATTAGTGGAAGTAAACTAAATAGGGTCAGTACAAAAAGACCTAAAAGAAAGAAATAAATTACAGTAACCGCAAGCCATCTTGGAAACCACCATCGTTCTAACCATCGTACTGGCGCAGCGAAGAGGTAAGAAAACACCGCGCTTATTATCACCGGTAACAAAAACTTTCCGAAAAACTTAATCAGAAGAAATCCGAAAAACAAAGTAAAAAACAACGCCAACGCTTCAGGATCCGAAAAATTACGGATAAACCAATTAGAAATTCCTTGTAAGATAGGATTTCTACTGTTGTACACTATCTGATTTTAGCCTGTCTTATACTTTCTACCATCATCATTGCCGCGTCTACCATTTCAACTCCTTTATTACCTTTTCTTCCTCCTGTTCTAGCAAGAGCTTGTTCTTGATTATGAGTAGTCAAAATACCAAAAACAACAGGAATTTCGTATTCTAAAGCTACGCGTTGGCACCCAAAACTTACTTGTTGACAAACGTAACGATAGTGATCGGTTTCCCCTCGAATCACTACCCCAAAACATACAACGACATCGTACCAACCAGTCTTTGCCAGTTGTTTCGCCATTAATGGGATTTCTACAACTCCTGGTACCCAAATTTTCTTGATATAATGCTCTTCGAAACCCAATTCCGTTAGACGAACAAAAGCCCCAAACAATAATTTCTCCGTTATTGATTGGTTGAATTTACTGGCCACGATAGCTAATCTAGGTAGGTTTATCATTAATCGCTTCTACAGTTAGGTTTAGCAAATGACCCAATTTTTCTCTTTTGGTTTTTAAGTAACTAATATTATCGCATGTCGGTACCGTTTCCAAAGCCATTCGCTTAGAGACTTCAATACCATAACGATTTAAATCCGTGACTTTTTTAGGATTATTAGTCAGCAGGCAAATTTTGTGCACTCCTAAAATTCGTAATATCTGTGCTGCTAATCCGTAATCCCGTAAATCCGCCTCAAAACCGAGATGATCGTTTGCTTCTACCGTATCTAACCCTTGTTCTTGTAGAGCGTAGGCCTTTATCTTATTTCCCAAACCGATACCACGTCCTTCTTGACGCAAGTAAAGCAGAATACCCCCTCGGGAAGAAATCTCGTCCAAAGCAGCAGTCAATTGCCAACCACAATCACAACGAGAAGAACCAAACACATCACCGGTCAAGCATTCTGAATGGATTCGTACCAAACAAAGACCGTCCACTGTATTTTTTTGGCTAATTAAAGCTACGTGTTCTAAGCGGTCAATTCTACTACGAAATACCTTAATTGTGTATTTACCCTTATTTTTAAGAGGAAGAGTTGAGGCGGAAATCTCTTCAATTAAAACTTCGTAATTAATACGATATGTAATCAAATCATGAATACTAACAAGTGGAATCTGATAATGCTCAGAAAATCGTTGTAAATCCGGCAACCGTGCCATACCACCATCTTCGTTCAAAATTTCACACAAAACAGCAGCCGGCTTTAAATTTGCTAAACGACACAAATCGATGCTTCCTTCGGTGTGTCCAGGGCGAGCCAACACCCCTCCATCTTTTGCCTTCAATGGAAAAATATGTCCGGGCATTACAATATCGTTAGGGCCGCTTTTCTCGTCAACAGCAATACGAATTGTACGCGCTCGATCTTGAGCTGAGATCCCCGTTGTCACTCCATAAGCTCCCTCAATAGATACTCCAAAAGGAGTTTGATAACGGGATTGATTGCGACTTGCCATCATAGGTATGTCTAGTCGTTCAAAATCGCTAGATACCATTGGCAAACAAATCAAACCCCTCCCATATTGGGCCATAAAATTCACTTGATCGGATGTAATGTGTGTAGCGGAGACGACCAAATCGCCTTCGTTTTCACGCGACTTGTCATCGACCAGGATAATCATACCTCCTTCACGCAAAGTCTTTAAAGCTGTTTTAATACTGTCGAACGCTCTGTTCATTGGAAATCTTCTCCCGAGTTGCTTGAGCAATGATTTTTGCGATCAGATCAAATTCAATATTTACCGTATCTCCTACTACTAGATCTTTCAAATTTGTTCTCTCTAAAGTGTGAGGAATCAACATCACTGAAAACGCATCTTTCATTACATCATTAATCGTCAAACTCACTCCATTTATCGATATACTACCCTTTTTGATCAAATAAGACCGAACTTCTTTTGAAAAGCCTTTGAAAGTTACCTGAGAAAACCTATTCTGCTTTTTAGTTTCTGGAATTTCTGTAACAGCAGTTTGATCGATATGACCTGTAACTATATGCCCCCCCATTCGATCCATTAGTCGCAAAGCGCGCTCCAAATTCACTCGATTTCCCAACCGATAGAAATTTGCAGAAGTACGCTCTAACGTTTCTGAAGAGAGTTCGCAGAAGAATCTTCCCTCCTCCGCTCCCCCTACAACTGTCACACAAATCCCATCCATCGCGATACTTTCTCCAATCTGTAAATCAGAAAATTCTGTCTCAACACAAACCACCGCCTGTTTTGGCATCATCTCAATAGATCGTATCCTGCCACAATGGTCAATCATACCCGTAAACATCATCTATATACCAGGATCCAAATTATACAACCGATTTATTTACAAACAAAACCTCTTCTTGCCTGCGTAAGACGATACAAACCCACTTTTTTGGTTTTGGAGAGAAGAAAAATGACACTCCTCTTATCGTACAAGGGAAATTTAAAGTCTTGTCTCCAAAACCAAAAAACCCCGTCTTCCTAAATAGGAAGATTTTGCACGAACTTACAATAGCAAATCCAACCGGGAAGTCAACTTCCTTTTTATTTTATACAGATTTTAACGGAATAAAACTGCGATAAACCTTCAGAGAAATTTAATATCACACACTGCATCTTCTCCAATCTGATGCCATTGAATGCGTTGTCCTTGAAAATTAAACGGCATGTGAAAAACAGAACCAGACTGAGCACCCAAAATTCTAGGGGCGATATAAATTAAAGCGTGTTGAACCAATTTTTTACACAGAAAAGATTGGAAACATTTTCCACCTGATTCCACCCACAGATCGTGAATTCCGTTTTTTCCAATCATATCAATAATCTCTTCTAGATCCAAAGTGCCTCTTTTAGTCTTCCGTATCTCAATACAATGAACGTTTCTTTCAATAAGAGCCTTTTTTCGCTTCTTATCAGCAGATTTTATATGAAAAAGAGTCAATTTTTTAGCAGTTCGATGTATACGTGCGTCTAATGGAAAACTCAAATTGGAGTCGAGAATATAAATCGGTTTCTTCACTATTTTGTTGGCAAGACGTACATTCATTTGAGGATTGTCGTATAGTACTGTGTTTATTGTAGTAAGCAAAGCATCACTCTTTCTTCGAAACTCATGTGTATAAAGCTTTAACCCTTCTCCAGTCAAAGAAATCGGTTTTCCTTTCGCTCCTGAAATTTTTCCATCCAAACTAATTGCCAGTTTGATAGTGACCCAAGGTTTTTTATTGGTTATCCAATGAGTATAGCTTTCATAAAAGGATCTAATTTTAGGTACCGCTATCAAAAAACAATCGACTCCTGATTCCTGTAGCGTCTGAGCGCCTTTATTAAGGACATTCGGATTGGGATCAATCGATCCATAATAGACTGCTTTTATTCCGGTTTTTACAATCAATTCGGTACACGGTGGTGTTTTTCCGTGATGGCAGCAAGGTTCTAAAGTTACGTATAAATTTGCTCCTTTCGCACTACTACCAGCGGAATTGATAGCTTCTACCTCTGCATGGGGTGATCCACTTTTTTTATGAAATCCCATGGAAATTATTTGATCATCCTTAACCAATACAGCTCCCACTGCAGGATTAGGCGCGCAAAATCCTCGTCGAATTTCAGCGAGTTTTAACGCTTGTTCTAAATAAATTTCGGGATTTTTCATTGATTTCTAATTTTTTGCATTTTCTGATAACAGCCAAACGAGAAACTGAAATCCACAAATTGCAAATAAAAACAGAACAAATCCACGATGTACAAACTACACAACGACATCAAACAAAAAATCTACTGATTGAATTTTACCGAACCCGCAAGGAATATTGCAGTCTTCTTCGGCCAAAAATACCGACAATTGCAATCAATTGCAATTGCCATACATTATTTGTTCCACTTTTCTTCACGAATAGTCTACAAAAAAACAAATTTTAGACATACAATGTCTACGCTTCCTAAGGAAAAGATTAGGAAAAAATTCTTTCTCAACATATTGCTAGTATTGTTAGTATCCTTGATACTATTATCCTCTCGTTTTGAATAAAAAAGGGATTTAACTTGTGCCAAAAATATATAAGAGATACCGTCGTCCCACATATGAAGGTTTAATGCGCTACGCTAAAATACTTGGTTTTGGGGATATTCACACCAGAATCGATCCTATAAGCGGGCTGCAAGCTATTATCGCTATTCATAGTACCAAGCGAGGGCCCGCTATCGGCGGTTGTCGTTTTTACCGATATAATTCGATAAATTTGGCGCTAAAAGACGCTCTGCGTTTGTCTTACATGATGACTTTAAAAGCCGCTTTTAGCGATCTCCCTCATGGTGGGGCTAAAGCTGTTATTATCGAACCTACAGGCATCTACGATCGCAAAGCGATTTTCCGTTCTTTTGGCGACTTTATTCACGATATTAATGGCCGATATATCACGGCAATGGACATCGGAACGACTACAAAGGATATGGATAGTATTTTCGAACGTACATTACACGTTGTGGGCGCTTCAGGCGTTGATAAAACTCAGAACGACCCTTCTCCTTTTACTGCAAAGGGTATTTTTCATGGGTTGGAAGCCGCTGTCAAATTTAAATGGGATCGTGACAATCTGGAAGGTTTGCATGTTGCCATACAAGGTGCTGGAAAAACAGCTTATTATTTGGCTCAACTTTTATATCAACAAGGAGTTACCATTACGGTCTGTGACCTTAAATTCGAGGCGACCCAACGATTTTCAGATGAATTCCAAGCACGTGTAGTTGCTCCTGAAGAAATTTATGATGTCGAATGTGATATTTTCTCACCGGCTGCTATTGGTGGTACTATCAATTTAAATACGCTCGGTCGAATTAAAGCTTCTATTATTGCGGGGCCGGCTAATAATCAACTCGCTCATCGAAAATACGGTGTCATCGCTCACCAACGTGGATTGCTCTATGTCCCTGATTATGTCATCAATGCAGGGGGGTTGATTCAAGCATCCGCCGTTTACAATTACCACAGCACCGATGTTGCTGATAAATTGATCGAAAAGTTGTACGACCGTCTTTTGGAATTGTTCACGTGTGCTCTTAGAGAGAACAAATCGATTATAGAAATAGCGGATCTAATGACTATAGAAAAAATTAACAGTCCGTCCTGTTGGAGACAATGTGATGCTAAAAACAACAAATGTGGTTAATTTTACCATTAGACATTTACAATTTCTTGATGAGAATAGTAAACTTTCTCAGCCTCTTCCCAAATTTGCAGCCCCCGATGTTTTGTTACATCTCTATCACCAAATGTCTCTGATACGTTGCTTTGATAAAAAAGCTGTCAATCTTCAGCGTACTGGAAAAATGGGTACTTATCCTTCCTCTTTGGGTCAGGAAGCGGTAGGAGTTGGTATGGGGAATGCTATGAAAATCGAGGACATTTTCTGCCCTTATTATCGTGATCAAGGGGCGTTTTTAGAACGCGGAATAAAACTATCAGAATTTCTGGCTTATTGGGGAGGAGACGAATGGAGTAATAATTATTCCAATCCTAAAGTCAAAGATGATTTTCCCAATTGTATTCCAATCGCAGGACAACTGTTACATGCGACTGGAATCGCGTATGCTATCAAATATCGAAAACAGAATCGTGCTGTAGTAACTATTTGTGGAGATGGTGGTACCTCCAAAGGAGATTTTTACGAAGCCATTAATTTGGCGGGATGTTGGAAATTACCAGTGGTTTTCGTCGTTAATAACAACCAATGGGCTATCTCTGTAAATCGAGGTCGACAAACTATCTGTCAAACGCTAGCTCAAAAAGCCATTGCCGGGGGATTTGATGGATGGCAAGTAGACGGTAACGATGTCGTTGCTGTCCGTTATGCGGTTTCTAAAGCTTTAGAGAAAGCGCGAACAGAAGGCGGTCCTACGTTAATCGAAGCTATCACCTACCGTCTGTGTGATCATACTACAGCCGATGATGCGAGTCGCTACATATCTTCTGCAGAGCTGAAAACGGCTTGGAAACTCGAACCCATTGTTCGTCTCGGAAATTATTTGAACTCTCAGAAATTGTGGTCGCAAGATAAAGAAATGGAATTAAAAACTAAATTAGCTAACCAAGTCGATCAAATTGTAAGGGAATTTCTGAAAAGACCGGCACCAAAGACGACAGATATATTTGATTTTCTGTATGAAAAACCGCCGAAACTTCTTAAAAGACAACGTGATGAGTTAATCGGAGGAAAAAATGGCTCAAATTACATTAGTTGAAGCCATCAATCAAGCATTAACCTACGAAATGACACAAGACAATTCGGTTATTGTATTAGGAGAAGACGTAGGTGTTAACGGAGGAGTTTTTCGCGCTACTGTAGGATTGCTTGAGAAATTTGGCCCTGAGCGGGTTTTAGATACGCCATTGGCTGAAAGTACGATCTCAGGAATCTCAATAGGAATGGCGGCTCAGGGATTAAAACCTGTTGCCGAGTTTCAATTTGGAGGGTTCATCTACTCTGGTTTTGATCATATTGTAAGTCACGCAACACGATTACGAAATCGAACTCGAGGTCGGTTGCATTGCCCCATAGTTTATCGCGCCCCTTTCGGGGGGGGGATTCGTGCTCCAGAACACCATTCAGAGAGCATGGAGGCTTTATTTGCTCATATTCCGGGATTGAGAGTAGTCATCCCCTCGTCTCCCGATAAAGCTTATCGATTGCTGTTAGCTGCTATTCGCAATCCAGATCCCGTTCTTTTTCTAGAACCAAAAAGAATTTATCGCTTAGTAAAGCAAGACGTTCCGAATGATGGAAAAGAACTCGCTTTAGACCAGTGTTTTCTTTTACGAAAAGGTTATGATGTTACCTTAGTAACTTGGGGCGCAATGACCAAAGAGACTGTAGAAGCATCGAATCAACTCGCTACACAGGGTATACAAGCGGAGATAATCGATGTTACCACCATCAAGCCACTGGATATGGATACCATTTTGTCCTCAGTGGAAAAAACTGGACGCTGTATAATCGTCCACGAAGCGCCGTTGACCGGTGGAGTTGGAGCTGAGATTGCGGCTGGAATCGCTGAACAAGGTTTGTTTTCTCTGTTGGCGCCTATCAAACGTGTAACCGGATACGACACCATCGTACCCTATTCTCAACTAGAAAGAGAATATATGCCCAGTACTAGTCGCATTATACAGGCTGTACAATTTCTAATGGAATTTTCCTAATGAAATTTTTTAAACTGCCCGATTTAGGAGAAGGTTTGCCTGATGCAGTGATTTGTAAATGGCACGTACAAGAAGGAGACAAAGTTACAGCAGATCAACCTTTGGTTGCTATGGAAACAGCAAAAGCAATTGTAGATGTTCCTTCTCCCTTTCCCGGAAAAATCGAAAAGTTGTTTGGAAAAAAAGGTGATACTATAAAAACCGGTTATGCTCTTGTCGGATTTGAAGAAACATCTGAAAAAGAAATTTCAGAAGACTCTGAAATGATTGTTAATATTTCTCAAGAAAACGAAACTATCGAACAAGCCGATACATACGTTGCAATCCAAAAATTCGAAGAAAGAAAAATCGCTCAAGCAACTCCGGGTGTTCGAAGACTTGCTAAGCAACTTGGTGTAGATCTTTCTACGGTCAAGTTTCAAGGAAAAACAATCACTTCCGATGATATTAAGGAAGCTTTTCGATTGCAACAGACCTACTTAAAAAGAGATTTTTCCTCTCATTCATCTTCTTCTTTGTCTGACAACTATTTGTTGTCCAATGTCCGGAGAGCAATGGTTCTTAGTATGAGTCAATCTCACCGTGATATAGTTCCTGTCAGTCTGACAGATGATGCAGACATTCATTCCTGGAAAGATCGAAAAGACATTTCTGTACAGATAATTCGAGCCATTGAAAAAGCTTGCGCAAAAGTTCCCATTATGAACGCCCACTTCGACAGCAATACAATGAGCTATCAAATAAAAAAACAAATCAACATAGGGATCGCAGTTGATACCAACCACGGACTATACGTTCCGGTTTTAGAAGATGTCTCTCGTAAAAACAACAATGAGCTCCGTCAACAAATTAATCGTTTCAAAGAAATGGCAAAAACGCGGAGTTTTCGTTCTCAAGATCTTCAAGACGCAACAATCATGTTATCCAACTTTGGAATCTTTGCAGGACGTTACGCAAATCCTGTTGTTTTGCCGCCGTTAGTTACGACTATTGGTGTGGGTCGTATACGAGAACAAGTAGTTCCTGAAAATGGACACCCGGCAATTCATCGAATACTGCCCTTATCTGTAACCAGTGACCATCGAATTGTCACGGGAGGGGAAATAGCTAGATTTTTAAAAGCATTAATCAATTCATTGAAATGAAAACACATTTTCTTGTGAAAAGGTAAATATAAAATTTAAACAGTTCAAAATAGTTTTTCGGAATTGTTTACGGAAGTCGTAAAATAAGACGACAAAAAACGAGGAACGTATTCCACTCTCTTTCCGACAACAGAGAAAAGTATTCAAGACGATAAAAAACGCTTTCTTAGAAGAGCAAAAGCTCTCCTTTTCCGCAACTCAAAATTCGAGTCATTCAATTCAGCCATGTCCGTGCATTGTAAAACATATACATCCAGGGGCTCATTGCTCCCCATTCTTTGGGATGCCAAGAAAATTGAATCGTACGGAAAACTCTTTCGGGATGAGGCATAAGAATAGTTATTCGACCGTCCGGTACAGTCAGTCCTGTAATTCCAAATGGACTGCCGTTAGGATTTTCCGGATAATTTTTTGTAGGTATCCCGTGGGAATTGATATAACGCATAGTGATCAATTTTTTTTCTGTTACTCTTTCTTCTCTCCCCATTTCGAATACGGCACGCCCCTCCCCGTGTGAAACTACAATGGGAAGGCGACCGCCCTCCATCCCCTGAAAAAAGAGAGAAGGAGATTCTGGAATTTCTACTAGGGAAAGACGTGCTTCGAATTGTTCCGATACATTGCGTTCGAAAACAGGCCAATCTTCAGCACCTGGAATTATTGATTTCAAATGAGAAAAAAGTTGACAACCGTTACAAACTCCTAGTGAGAAACAATTTTTATTTTGGAAAAACAAAGCGAAAGCATCCGAAATTCTCGGATGCATTAAGATCGATTGCGCCCATCCACGACCGGCACCCAATACATCGCCAAAAGAAAATCCTCCGCAAGCAACTAATCCATTAAATGTTTTCAAATCAATACAATTATTTTTCAACAAATCGCTCATATGTATGTCAACACTGTTGAATCCTGCAAAATAAAAAGCGGCGGCCATTTCTCGATGGCCATTGCTACCTTGTTCTCGTAAAATAGCGACACGAGGTCGCACCCCTGTGCCAATATGGGGAAACGAGTTTTTCTTTTCTCTACCGTTATAAAAAGAACTTAATATCGTCAATTCAGGATTGTCTTTATCCAGTAATTTATCGTATTGCTGTTTAGCGCAGATTGGGTTGTCCCGTAATTTCTGTAATTTATAGCTTGTCTCGCTCCACCACCGATGCAAGACAGTACGATTTTCTTGAAAAATACTTTTTCCTCGATAATTTAAAATAAATGCGTCTGATTTGTTAAGTTTTCCAATAACGTGTGTGTGCATTTTTAGTCTGTATTTCTCTAAAATTTTTAGTACACTGACAACGTTTTCTTTTCTAACTTGAATAACCGATCCTAAAGATTCGGTAAACACACTGGCTATTGGATTTTTTCCTAAAGAATGTATTTCAATAGTAATTCCAATATGTGCAGAAAAAGCCATTTCACATAAAGTTGTTAGCAATCCTCCATCAGAACGGTCGTGGTACGCCAGCAATAGTTTTCTGCGATTGAGCATTTGAATTGCTTGAAAAAAATTCCGTAGTAGATAAGGATCGTCAACGTCAGGAGGTTTTCCTCCTATCCCATCGTACACTTGAGTCAAACAGGAACCTCCTAATGGATGAGCGCCTTTACCTAAATCGATAAGCAACAATCGGGTTTCCATATCGATTTTCAATTGTGGAGTGAGTGTGTAACGAACATCTAATACAGGTGCTGTAGCTGTAACAATTAAAGAAAGTGGCGATATTACATTTTTTGTACAATTTCCTTCTTTCCAAGAAGTACGCATAGACAAAGAATCCTTTCCTACTGGAATACAAATTCCCAATGCAGGACAAAATTCTTTTGTAACCGCTCGAACGGATTCATACAAATTGGCCCCTTCTCCCGGAAAATTTTCTGCCACCATCCAATTTGCCGACAATACAATTTGAGAAATTTTTTCAATAGGTGCAGCAGCTATATTGGTAATGGCTTCTCCAATCGCTATTCTTGCCGATGCTACGGAATCAACCATAGCCACCGGAGCTCTCTCGCCGATCGCTAAAGCTTGTCCCTGATAGCCGAAAAAACTATTTGTCGCCACTCCTACATCTGCTACCGGTACTTGCCAAGGACCCACCATTTGATCACGAGCGATTTTTCCGCCTACAGAACGATCACCAATGGTGATTAAGAAACTTTTGTCTGCTACTGTAGGGTATTGCAAAATTCTCTTGACAATATCGGCTAGATTAAGATGCGCGACATCAAGGGGAAAAAAGTTACAGAATGATCGTTGTCGGTCTTTTCTCTGTATTGGAGGCACTGTATCGAATAAAAGAGTCAACGGTACATCGACGGGGCAATTATGAAAATGGTTATCATTCACTACCAATTCTTTCTTCGGCTTTGCATATCCAACAATTGCAAAAGGGCAGCGTTCGCGTTCAGCAATAGAACAAAATGTCTTCAATGCTTTCGGTCTAATGGCAAGAACAAATCGTTCCTGTGCCTCATTACACCATATCTCTAAGGGAGTCATCCCTGGAGCATCGATAGGAATGTCCCTCAATTCAATCTCTCCTCCACATCCACTGGTCCTAACCAATTCTGGAAAAGCATTTGATAAACCCCCAGCACCTACATCATGAATACTTAAAATGGGATTTTTTTTTCCTAAAGCAACACATCCATTAATTAATTCTTGTGTACGACGTTGCATCTCAGGGTTTGCGCGTTGTACAGACGCAAAATCTAAAGACTCAACGATACTTGCCCGAGAAGCAGCCAATCCTCCTCCTAAACCTATAGGCATAGCGGGGCCACCAATAACTACCAGAAACGTATTTTTTTTAAAAGATTTTTTTTCAACTTGCGAGCGATAAATTTGTCCAATGCCTCCAGAAATCATAATGGGTTTGTGGTATCCGTAAGAAACTTTTTCTTCATCGGTTTTAGGAAAAAAATTCCCTTCGCATTCCAACGTTCGAAAATAACCACAAATGGTTGGTCGCCCAAATTCGTTGTTAAATGAAGCTGCACCAACAGGTCCGCGCAAAATGATTTCTAAAGGTGATGACAATTTTGATTTTTTTTTAAAGTCTTTCTTCTCCCAAGGTTGGGAAAAACCAGGAATACGAAGATGCGATACGGAAAATCCAGTCATCCCTGCTTGACTTTGTCCACCACGACCTGTGGCCATTTCATCCCGAATTTCGCCACCGCTTCCTGTCGCTGCACCAGAAAAGGGTAATACAGCGGTAGGGTGATTGTGCGTTTCTACTTTTAACACTTTACACAGATGTTTTCTTATTTTCTCATAGAAACGGGTAGTGGAATTGATTTCGAGAATGTGACTAGTAGAACTTTTGACAACCGCTGCATTGTCGCGATACGCTACCAAAACTTGTCTTGGATTTATCCTATGAGTATAACGAACCATCGAAAACAATGATTCTTCTTCTAGTTTCCCATCAATTCTCCACGTTGCGTTAAATGTTTTGTGTCGACAGTGTTCGGAATTTATCTGGGCAAACATCATTAATTCAACATCTGTTGGATTGCGATTGAGTTGACGAAAGGATTTCGATAAGTACTGAATCTCCTTATCACTCAAGGAAAGACCTAGCAATTGATTTGCTTGTAGCAAAGCAATTTTTCCTTTTTCCAATAAATTGACATAAGAACAATTTAAGAGCGGAGGGCGTTGGAAAATCCTAGTCAACGCATCCGTAGAGAACAAAACCGACTCAATTAACGGATCGTACAACTCTAACGCTATTTGAAAATTTTGTTCACTCTCCTCACGAGAAATTCCAAACAGACGATAAAAGATTCCTCGTTCAATCCGAGTGACAAAAGGCATACAACAATTGCGTGCGATTTCCGTAGCGTTCGATGACCAAGAAGATACAGTGCCCAGACGAGGAAGAACCCAACAAGAAAACTCTTTGGAAAATCTAGGATAGGTAAACCGGGCGTTCGACAATAGGCACCGCAATTGCTTTCGTTCTTCAGAACACAAAGACCTTTCACATTCGACAAAGTACCCGTACGTTGCTTCAACACTGCGAATTTTAGGATATTTTTGTTTTAAGCGTTGTAAGATTTTCTGTCGACGAAACGGTGTATAAATTTGAAAACCTTGCAAAAACAACATAACGCCAGTCTTTTATGTTCCTTCGAATCCTTAAACCGCTCTTTTCTTTCTATTACTGTCATCTATCTGTATGTTTTTTCTCTAGTGTTTTGCGATTTAGGTTTGAAGAACAAATAACAATTTTCTATAGATCTTTCTTAAGATTTTTTCGTCTACTAGATTGTAATTCCTTTTCTGCTGCGTCTTTGTTTTCCCATCCATACACTTTAGACCATTTATTAGGCTCCAAATCCTTATAATGTGTAAAAAAATGAGAAATGTTATCCAACAATAAAGGCGACACATCTTCGATGGATCGAATAAATCTATATTCTCTGCAAGCCTTTTCTAGGGGAAACGCCAAGATTTTGTTGTCCCTTCCAGTTTCATCTTCCATCCGCATCAACCCTACCGCGCGTACTTGTATCGCGGTTCCTGATTGTACAGGCGTCGGTGTGACGACCAGTACATCTAGCGGGTCGCCATCTTCGGCTAATGTATCCGGTACGAATCCATAATTACAAGGATATCGTACAGCTGTAAAAATAAATCGATCAACAGTCAAAATTTGAGATTTCTGATTGTACTCATACTTAACACTTCCGTATGTAGAAATTTCAATAATCGCATCAAAATTGTTGACATTACTACTTTCTAAACCCATAAATATTCTGTCCTTCTTCTCTACCCCGGTTGGAAACAGTGTACCAGATTTAATAAATCTGGTGAAGCAAAATCAAAAAGACGCAAGAAATTTTTTTGCGAGAAAAGATATCGTAAAATAAATACTAATTAAGACAGACAAATAATCTTCTTTGTCCTTAAAAATTGCTGTAACGCTATTACAGAAAGTTGTATTGCTTTTACAAATTTTCTTCGATTTCTAAATAGCACTTTAGTTCAATTGTGCGTTTCTTTTTTGTGTATTTCTTAAGTCTGTTATAGACCACTTTTTCTTCTTTGGTCAAGAAATTAATACAATTGTCACATTTTAAAAGAAATCGGGTAAGACGGCGCACAAAATTAGCGTTCTTAGGATGACCAATCTGAAAACAACTCTTCGGTCGCAAGTCAACTAAAGAAAATCAGATTTTCGTCTTTTTCAAGAACGAACAATAAGTTTTCTAGACCGACCAATGTAGTAGATTTTTATTTCTGTTTTCTAACTTTCTTCACAACGCGATGCCGGTAATTTTCCACATCACAATATTTAGATACTGATGACGATTATTAGCATTTTTCCATTGATGCAAAGTTACCTAGAAGAATACAATCATTTTTTAGTTCTATTCCGATTTCTTGTAACGAATCAGACCTAAAATATGAGGGTTCTTGTGCAAGACAGCAATACCTCGAAAATAAAAAACGTTCTATGCGATGCGGCTGACGAATTTTTTATTCGGAAGGCGCTTTTTTTAGCAAGACAATCCGAAAACCAAGAAATTCCGATTGGTGCAGTTTTGACAAAAGATGGTACAATCCTTGGAGAAGGGTTCAACTGTCCCGTAAAAACAATTGACCCTACGGCTCATGCGGAAATGCTTGCGATTCGAGAAGCCGCCAGAAATCTTGGAAATTATCGTTTACTCAAAACAACTTTGTATGTTACTTTAGAACCTTGTTTAATGTGTCTGGGGGCGATAGTTCATGCCAGAATTCAGCGTCTTGTCTTCGGAGCTTTTCGTCCTCTTCGGGCTTGGACCAAAAAGGAAGGATGTCGAATTTTAGATGAATTGTGGACAAACCACCGCCTTTCATGGAAAGGCGGAATTCTGTCGGATGAATGTTCTTCTGCTTTAAAAGAATTTTTTCGAAAACGTCGTTAAATCTAAAATTGTTTTCAATTTGTATCTTTTACTATCATAAACTTAGCTTTACAAGCAACCTGCTCTACAACTTTCGCTTTTCCTTCAAATTTCCACAGACGACCCGATTTTAGTACCTTAATCTCTAAGATCAGTTGATCGCCAGGTTCAACAACACGTTTAAAGCGCGCACTGTCGATTCCAGCAAAGAAGTAAACGCCTTTCGGGTCAGCAAGATCCAAAGATTTAACAATTAAAATTCCTGCCGATTGTGCCAAAGATTCGATAATCAAAACACCTGGCATTACCGGTCGAATAGGAAAGTGCCCCATAAAAAAAGGTTCATTGGCCGTAATATTTTTGACGGCTACTAAAGATTTATGTTTTTCTATCGCTATCACTCGATCAACCAGTAAGAATGGGTATCGATGAGGAATGCACTGTTTAATTTCTCTATTTTCTATAGTATTCATTTGTACAATCGTTAAACCGCCAATCGATTAGTCCGTTTTGTTTTTTATAAATTTATCGAGCTGTTTCCAAAATCCAATTGTACTTTCCACCGCTATCTCCAGATTAGGAAAACGCTTTCTTTAAGAACAACAACGGCAAAAGCCTCCGTTTCACCACCAAAATATTCTGCCGGCGGTTCCAAAACATTTTTTCTTTCGAACCAAACGTCTGGAGATTCTGACGGTATCCCGTGCAACTTTACGATCGTGAATAATCATAAAGACAATCCCAACAACTTATTTCAGTTCAGAAATTACATCCGGAGTAACATCTTTTCCATCCCTGGCGTATAACACGACATCCTTTGGCAAAACAAAATCTATATTCTTTTTTCTAGCAACCACCTTTACAGCATGCAAAATTTTTCCCATAAAATTACTCATAGCCCGATTCTGTTCTCCATACAATCTTTTCTGAAATATTGTTTGCGCTTTCTGTAATTCTTCTTGCTCTTTTTGAATCTTATCGTGGAAATCTGCAGATTCTTTTTTACTCATTACAGCCTCCTCACGCCGAAACGTCTTCATGTCTTCTCTCAAATGCTTATCCAATCCAATAACGTTTTCACGCTGTGGTGCAAATTTTTTTTCGAGTTGAGCATTTATCTCTTTAATTTGCTGCGAGACTTGAAAAATTTTCCGAACGTCTACTTCTCCTATAGATTGACCGACAGCGCCCGATGTCCAACCCATTATCATAAAAAAACAAGCGGCCGTAAACAAATATTGTCTTACCATAATTTTCTCTCTACATTAAAAAACAACAAACAACAAGAAAACGCGCGTATTATAATTCAGGTTTCTACGCAAACCAAGAATAGTCTATTGCACAAGTGGCAAATCCAAGTTTTCCTGTATTCCTTTATAAGATCATTCCAAAAGAAAATTGAAATGCTTGGAAATGATCTCCTGACCGTATATTTAAAGGAAATGCTAGGGTAAAATCGATTGGAGCAAGAGGAGTATACCACTCTACAGAAAAACCTAATGAGGGACGAAAATTTCTCAAAGAGAATCTATCGTCTTGGACAATTTGAGGCTGAATATTGGATTCAGGATCAGAAGTTCCTCCGTGCGCTGGAATCGCAATATCTTCTGGACACCGAGGTATTTGAAAAACATTTCCTGCATCGAATACGATAGCGGTCCGAATATTTTGACTAAGAAATTGTGGGAGAATCAAGTGTACCCCAAGAATAGTTTCTAAATTACCACCAATTGCGTTGTACTCTCTTCCAAGAGGATAACGGTTTTTTGGACCCAAGGAATTTGGGGCGAAAGCAGGAACAGATCCAATACCTCCAGAAAAAAAGTTTTTGAAAAAGGGCAATCGATCATGACCAAATCCGCTTCCGTAACCCAATATTGCCAGTACATTTACAATAAATCCATCGCATCTCCCTGTCAAAGGACGATAATATTTTATCGTGGACGTTGCCAAATAGTAATCTGCACTGGATTTAAAGAAAGGTATATCCATCTCGAAATCTGATCCTATATAAAAACCTGCAGTTGGTAAGACAAAGCGATCGAGCCTATTGTAAACCCAATTGGCTGTTAATTTAGCTTGATTGAATTCAGCACTGGTATTTTGTATACCATTATTGACACCCAGAAACGAAAGTACGCTTGGTGCTGCACTGGTAGCATCAACATCTCTGATTGCGATATGCTCCAAACCGTAACCGAATGCAATTGAGTTGTATTCTGAAATTGGATAGCTATAGTTAATATCAGCTCCATATCCTTCTTCCAAATAAGAAGAAAAATTAAATTTTTTGTCCGGACTAACATGAGAATAATAAATTGAGAGACCTTGTTGCAACCCCCAGATTGTGTAGTAAGGATTATTGTAAATAAAGGAAAAGTTTCGTTGAAATTGATTGTTTTGCATTCCGAGTGCGATATATTTTCCAGTTCCCAAAAAATTGGGTTCCGACACACTGGCACCGTATAAAAATCCATAGAGATTTGAATATCCACCCTGAATGCTGATTCGACCAGACGATTTTTCTTTTACGTGATAGCACAGATCTACTTGGTTTGAGGAATTAGATATAGGTTGTACAGTGTAAGTAATGCTAGACAAATAACCTAGCGATTCCAGTCGACGCTTCGATTGCTCAATTCTTGATAAAGAATATACACTTCCTTCGTATTGGCGCATTTCTTGATGTAACACTTTCCGATTTGTGTGTCGATTGCCCAAGAAACCAATTCGTCGTACATAGACGCGCTGGCCAGGTATTATTTTAAAATTCAAATGAACCAAATGTTTCTGATCTTCGATTGTCGAAACGACAGATACTTGTGCAAACGCATAGCCTCGGTCTTTCAGAGAATTACTAACTGCTCTAGCAGTATCAATAATATTCTGTCGAGAAAATACATCTCCTGATTTTACTGTAATCAATTTTCGGTACAGTCGATTCCTAATACCATAGTCTTTTCCGTTTATCCTACAGTCTTTAATTCGATAAACTGGTCCTTCGTCAACATAAATAGTGATAAAAACTCCATCTTTGTTCAACAACCGCCGAACGTCATAAGAAATAATTCGAAAACGTAGATACCCGTGGTTCAAATAAAATACGATAAGATTGTCTAAATCTTGTGCCAATCTGGTTTTCGAATAACAATCGATATAATTACCGGTCCACATACTCTTCAAACTTCGAAAAATTGAAGGTGTTACCGGTTTGAATTGTTTACACAAGATAGTTCCGCTAAACGAGTGATTTCCAACAAATCGAACCGAGCAGATCTTTACGATTTTTGGATTTTCCGACTTAATATAAAGTTCTACACGATTTCCAGACTTTCTTACGACGTCAGTGAATACATTAATAGTATACCCCATAAAGTCGTACTGTTGTTTTAATCCTCGCTCAATTTGTTTTAGCTTGAAGGGATTGAAAGTTCGTCCCTCCACGATTCCTAATCTGCATAAAATAACACGAAACTTCTTGTTAGAAACAGCTTTTCCGCTAAGATGAATCGAACTTATTGTAGGGCGCTCTCTCACTCTAATAAGCAGAACCCTGTCGCAATTACTCAGTCGAATTCCGTCAAAACATCCTGTCTTGTACAGTGCCGCAATAATCGCCCGACCTCTCTGAGAAGAGTATTGTTGTCCTTTATGAATCGGAAGGTGCTGATATACTGTATTTTCTGAAATTCTTTTCAATCCTTGAATACGAATAGAATGGACAACAAAGTCATGTGCCTCTAGATTTAGAGGCACGATCCAAAATACGATCAATGCAATCAAAAAAGAACATCTGTGCAATTTCGTTACGCCGCTAAATATCAATCCCACCCCTCTGATCGTTTTGTAAAGGTGTTTTAGAAATACCTCTTGTTGAGAAGAAAAAAACCTCGTTTGCAACACCCAAACCGGATATTATAACATCCGATTTGTGTTTATCTATAATTTGGGAAAGAAAAATACGCCAATTTGATCAAAATGATCTTTTTTGTTGTTAATTTCTTTGTATCCTCCATAACTAGAAATAATTTAAGAAAAGACAAAGGAACAAGTACAAATTCACTACTTTTTTCGGGAAGACAAATTGCGAAAGAGGAAGAGTATAAGAAAGTTTGTTTGGTTTCCTTACTTTTGTTCTTGTTTGGATACATAACTTGTTTGGATACATAAAATGATATCTGTTCGATTAAAATTGTTGATTTCCTAAAAATCGGTACCAACAGATGTGGGCGTTTGTTGACTCTAATAGGAAAAAATCACTAATTGTTCAACAATTCTAGAGATCTTTCTGTTTCAGGGAGTTTGCGCACAGAAGAATGTACATTGTGCTGATTTGTTGTATGCTATTCATGTAGCTACAAGCTGTTTGGGAAACAGGTAAAGAATCTTGAACAATACGATTATTGTGGTTTTAAAGATCATATAGCATTACACGCTGTAAAATTTGATACATACTGACTGTATTTATGATACAGAAAAAAAATCTCTTGAAAATACGAACACCCGCTAAACTAATTTTGTCCGGAGAGCACGCTGTGGTTTACGGAAACCCGGCATTGGCTGTGGCTATAAATCTTTATACAAATGTCACCATTCGAAAAACCGCATCATTGTGTTTTTCCTTTAATTTTAAAAATCTCAATTTCAGAAAATTAGTTGCGCTCCAAGAACTCCGCAAGTTACAAAAAAAACTCGAAATCCGATATCAACAATACTGCTTAGGATATCTAGATATTCAAGAAGTGTTAAAAAACCCCTCCGAGCTGTCGCTTTTTACTTTCATCAAAGTACTAAACTGTGTGAAAAATAACCTACCTATGAGTATCGACACCATCATCGACTCCGATATTCCTATAGGATATGGGATAGGATCTTCAGCTGCTAGTGTAGTGGGTTTGGTACACGCACTCACACAATTTCTCAATATAAATCTCAATTCAGAGGATTATTTCAAATTAAGTATAGAATCGGAAAATCTACAACATGGTTACTCCAGTGGATTAGACATATATACCGTTTACTACGGAGGGTGTATTCGTTACGCAAAAGGAAAATTTGAAAAACGTTTTATTCCAAACTTTTCGATGCAATTGGTACAAACAGGGCGACCGAAAAGTAATACCGGTGAATGTGTCTTACAAGCTTCTTCTCTTTTTAAGAAGAGTCGTATTGGTGATGATTTCTCGGCAATTACCAATGAACTTGATCAAGCGTTACAAAATTGTAATTTCGAGAATATAAAAAATTGCATTCAACAAAATCATCGATTACTAAAAACTATCGGTGTTGTTCCCAATAAAATCGATTGTTTTATTATTGATGTAGAAAAAATTGGCGGTTCTGCAAAAATTTGCGGGGCAGGCAGTATACAAGGAGATAACGGAGGTTCTGTTTTAGTAATTACTGACAATCCGATCAATAATCTCATACAACAATACGATTATTCTGTTGTACCCATTCGAATTGACAGCCAAGGAGTACAATGTATTGTATAAAGCAAAGGCTCCTGGAAACTTAATACTGCTTGGAGAATATTCTGTACTGTACGGAAAAACCGCATTGGTAACAGCTATTAGTAAATCTGTTTCCGTAACGCTTAAACCTCGTAAAGACAATCAAATTTTTATCGATTCCAATTTGGGTAAATTACGTATTAACCGTCATCAAATCATTTCACAACCGCCCTTTGAATTTGTATTGGAAGCATTAGCACTTACAAATCTTCCTTCCGGATGTGATATTGAAATTGACTCTGATTTACCCATCGCTCTCGGGTTAGGAAGCTCAGCGGCAGTAACTGTAGCGTTATTAACAGTACTAAATCGCTGGAACAAAAAACCATTAACAAAAATTAATCTCTGGAAAGAATCGTTGCAGGTAATTCACCGAGTACAAGGTGGAATGGGATCCGGTGCCGATTGCGCAGCGAGTATTTTCGGTGGAGTAATTGCTTTTAGTATTTCACCCCTTTCGGTTCTTTCTCTCAAGGGAACACCACCTTTAGTAGCAATCTATTCGGGAAAAAAACTCAATACCGCCTGTGCGATCGGTATGATTAATAGTCGTCGCAGGCAGTGTTCGGATCATTTTCAAAAAATGGACGAAAAGGTACATAAACTCTCAATGAGAGCCATCAGTGCCATTAATACTCAAAATTGGACTGCTTTGGGAAAATTATTCAATAAAGGACAAGATCTCATGAGAATTATGGGGGTTAGTAATATTTTCTTAGAAAATTTGACCAAAAGTTTGCAAGAACAACCTAATATTCTAGGCGCTAAGATATCGGGTTCTGGTTTTGGAGATTGTATTGTTGGAGTCGGAAAACTTATTTCGAATTTTTTTCCACGTAATACAAAAGAAAAAAAACTTGGGGTTAAACAAATTGCACTTTCTATTATTTCTGAAGGAGCAAATTGTAATGAAACATAATGAGATTTTCTATCAACTACTTGACCGAAAGAGAAAAACTCCCATTAAATCTTTTGGACAAGCTTTTGCACCCTCGAATATTGCCTTATGCAAATACTGGGGTAAACGAAATTTACAGCTTAATTTGCCTTTTACTTCAAGTTTATCTCTGTCTTTAGGAAACAGAGGTGCTTGCGCGAAAATTTCTTTCTCGTCCCATTTGCATCATGAACTAATTGTCAATCATAAAAAGTCGTCGCATTCAAAACATTATTTGATTTTTTTGGAAGAATTGATATTTTTCAGTACACAGTCCTTTCGACTGGAACTCGATTTTAATGTTCCGATTGCTACTGGACTTGCTTCGTCTGCTTGCAGTTATGCCGCTATTGTAAAAGCTACGAACGATTTTTTCGGATGGAATTTGAATGAAAAAATTTTATCGATTCTCGCTCGAATGGGCAGCGGGAGCGCTTGTCGCTCGATTTTTGAAGGATTTGTACAATGGCACCGCGGAACTGATCCCAATGGAATGGACAGCTATGCAGAACAAATCAATGAAAGCTGGCCAGAACTGCGTATCGGAATCTGCATCATCAGTTCCCAAAAAAAAACAATAAGCTCACGCGAAGGCATGAATCACACTACAAAAACTTCTGAGTTTTATACTGCATGGATTCAAAAAGCAAATAAAGATTTTCTTTACTTAAAGAAAGCAATTGTTCAGAGAGACTTTTCTTTCCTAGGAAAGATTACTGAATCCAATGCATTGGCGATGCACGCCACAATGTTGACTGCATGGCCACCCTTAATGTATTTTGTTCCGGACACCATTCGATTAATTCAAAAAGTATGGAAACTTCGCGATACGGGATTGGAAGTTTATTTTACTCAAGATGCAGGAGCAAATGTCAAGTTGTTATTTTTAAAAAAAGATAATGAGAAATTAATTCACCACTTTCCCGATCTCGAGATCGTTTCTCCTTTTAAAGAGGCTGTTGTTCAGAAGGTTGTTCTTGTCGATGAAAAAGATCAAATTCTAGGAATCGAAGAAAAAATAAAAGTCCATTGCGAAGGAAAACTGCATCGCGCTTTTTCAATCTTTGTTTTTTCTTGGAAAAATAGCGAATGGCAATTGCTTCTTCAAGAACGACACCTCAACAAATATCACAGTGGTGGGTTGTGGACAAATACTTGTTGCGGACATCCGAGACCGGGAGAAAATATTATTAAAGCGGGCGAAAGAAGACTGTTTGAGGAAATGGGATTAAAAATCTCATTACAGAAAGCAAAGACGTTTCGCTATACGGCAAAGGTAGGAGACTTAATTGAAAACGAGTACGATTACGTACTTATAGGATTTTCAATTCTCCCTCTCGAGGGGATTTCCTTTAATAGAAAGGAAGTCAGCGCCATTCGTTGGGTTAATCTTTCTGTCCTAAAAAGAGAAATTAATAATAATGCTGAAAACTTTGCACCTTGGTTTGTTCGGGCTTTAGAAATCGCACTACAAAAATTACACCAAAAATTTTCAGATTCTCAAAACAAAACCAAACTCTCTCTCTGAAAATGTTTCGAAAGTTGATGCAGACAACCTCTACAACTTCTCCGTTTAACGTCATGCTCAGTTTCGGGAATCGTATTGCGTAAATACGACGTTGGTAGATTCGGTTGGTTTTTATTTGAATAGAAAAAGAAGTCCTAAAAGAAAAATAGGAAGCGCAGAAAGAGTACTATCAATACGATCTAAGATGCCTCCATGACCAGGAAGAAGATAACCCGAATCTTTTACGCCAACTTGTCTCTTCAACATACTTTCGAATAGATCACCAACAATCGCAAAAACAGATACGACCAAAGCTAAGAAATCTACTAACATTGATTGAACATAGGATCGTCGAAAAACGATGAAAGTAACAACAATAGCAATTGCCAACGCCGAAAATATCCCTCCCCATAACCCTTCCCATGTTTTATTAGGACTGACACGAGCGATCAATGTTCTTTTGCCCCAACTTCGGCCTATCAAATAAGATCCTAAATCTGTAGTCCAAATTAATACCAAACCAAATAAAAACAACCGAATCTACCAACGTCGTATTTACGCAATACGATTCCCGAAACTGAGCATGACGTTAATACAATAAAACTCACAATGATTTTTGTTATATTATATTGAAACCCCAAGGGTAAAATTCCTTTTGAATAACAGATAACAGCAGCCGCTGCCCACAACCAAACAAAAAAAGACGTGACCGATACCCAGAGAATCGGTAAGCAGACGGTCATCGCCGCTAAAGCCAAAAGAACAGAAATCAAATACAGACTGCGGAGGTAAAAGTTTTTTATCCCCGATAAAGAAGACCATTCCCAAGCTGCCCAAGCCATCACAACATCGATCAGAAGACTAAACCACAACTCAGGCAAGTACCGTATTGCCAAAAACAGAAGAGAAACCAAAACTACCGATGTAAAAACTCGATATCCGAACATACCTCAACTCACAACAACGCCCTATTTTTCGACCTATTCTGATATCAATCCAAAACGGCGTTGACGCACTCGATAAAAAGCTAACGCTTGCTCAAAAGTGCTGGTGTTAAAATCGGGCCAGTAAGTTGATGTAAAATAAATTTCTGTATAGGCCACTTGCCACAACATAAAATTACTCAAACGTTGTTCACCACTAGTGCGAATTAACAGATCTGGATCGGGTAAATCACTCAAACACAAATATTTTCGAAATAACTTGATTGTTATTGATTCAGGATTTATTTCTCTATTTCGAATTTTTTTTCCTAATCGTTGGGTTGCCTGCACGATATCCCATCGTCCACTATAATTTAAAGCGACAATTAATTTCATACCTGTATTGTTTTTCGTAAGTTCTTGAGAAATACAAATCTGTGCCAGCAATTTTCTATCGCATTCTGTATAATCGCCAACAATTCTAAGACGGATGTTGCTCCTATGCAGGACTTCCGTGTTGCGTTCTAAAGAATTTAGAAATAGAGACATTAAAAATTCAACTTCTTTTTGAGGACGCGCTCGATTTTCGAGACTAAAAGCAAATAGGGTTAAAACCTCAATCCCTTTACTATTTGCACACTCGATCACTTCACGAACAACTTTTGCACCTGCTTTATGACCTTCCATTCTTGGAAATCCGCGACACCTAGCCCAACGACCGTTTCCATCCATTACAATTGCAATGTGTCGGGGAAAAGGATTTACTCTGTAATTTTGTTTTTTGCCTAATAAGATTGTTTTGTCTATTAATTTTGTGTCTGAAGACTTTCAATTATCACACTTTCATTAAATCCGCTATCTTTTTCGAAACAACATCATCTATCTCTGAGATTTTTTTATTAGTAAGATTTTGAATATCAGTTTGTATACACCGTTTCTCGTCTTCGTTGATGATTTTTTCTCTTAGCAATTTTTTGAGATTATTATTAGCTTCTCGACGAATATTGCGTACTGCCACTCTCGCTCTCTCAGCCTCATCGCACACTACACGAGAAAGCTCTTTTCGGCGTTCCTCCGTTAAAGGAGGTAATGGAACTCGAATCGCCATCCCGGTTACACAAGGATTTAAACCAAGACCGGCGGATTGGATGGCTTTTACAATTGTCACTATACCGTTTTCTCCTTCCCAAGGAGTGACTGTAAGCATACAAGGACTGTCGACAACAATTGTCGCCAGTTGATAAAGTGGAATATTCTTACCATAGCAAGAGACTGTAACATTTTCCAACAGACCCGAATGGGCATACCCGTCTCGTAATTTCATCAATCCGTTTTTTAAAACTACTACACTTCGTTGCATATGCACTTTTGCTGTATTGAAGATATCGTTAATCTTAAATAAACCTCACTATCATTGCATTTCCTTTCTCAGATTTTAACCCCGATCTACCAAAGTTCCTTCTTCTATATCCATCACTACTCGAAGCAAAGTTCCCGACTTTTTAATATTAAAAATTCTAATCGGCATATTATGATCCCGACATTGAAAAAATGCAGCCAGGTCCATGACTGCCAATTCCTTTTTCAAGACTTCTTGGTAAGTTAGGTGCTTATAAAGCTTTGCTTTTGGATTTTTTTCCGGATCATCTGAATACACGCCGTCCACATTTGTAGCCTTTAACACTACATCAGCGTCGATTTCAATTCCCCGCAAACTGGCTGCGGAATCGGTAGTTACTAAGGGATTTCCAGTACCAGCGGCAAGAATCACAACGCGTTTCTGCTGCAGATAGTAAATCGCCTTTCTTCGATGAAAAGCGTCCGCTATTCCTATCATAGGAATAGCGGACAAAACACAAACCGGTAAATCAGACCGTTCAAAAGCATCTCTCAAAGCTAACGCATTCATCAATGTCGCTAACATTCCCATATAATCACCTGTTATGCGACCGATACCAGCTTTCTGCAAAGTGGCCCCCCGAAAAATATTACCTCCTCCGATGACAACCGCTATCTGAATACCCAATTGGTAGACTTGAACAATATCTTTCGCCATACGATCCAGGACAGTAGGATCAATAGCACAAGCTCCTTGTCCTATAAGAGCCGCTCCACTAACTTTCAAGAGTATTCTCCAATAAAGTGGGCGAACTTCTCCTTCCATTATTGCTTCTCCGCGTCTTCGCATTACGTTACTGTACAATTTTTCGACTGCTTGCCACCATATCGCCTATTTCGAATCGCACAAAACTCAATACGGTTGATCTTTCTGATCGTAGCAAATCCCCCACCAAAATTTCTGGATCTTTTACAAAATTCTGTCCTTCTAGGCTCATTTCTTTTAAAAGTTTGTTCAAACGACCATCCACTATCCTATTAATAATATCTTCAGATTTTCCATCTCTTTTTGCTTGCGCCATCAAAATCTCTTTTTCCTTAAATACTATCTCATTAGAAACATCACTGGATCTAATTACTTTTGGATTAAAAGCAGCAATATGTATAGCAATATTTCTAGCCAAACTAAGGTTTTTGGAATTAAGTGCCACTAAAACTCCAATCCGATTTCTATGGGTATAGTGACCAATAATTCCGTCACCGGCAGATAGTAATTTTACACGACGAACCTGAATATTTTCTCTCACTTTGAAAATAAGTTCTTTCCTAATTTGCTCTAAAGTTTTTGACGTTTCCCAATGCACAGAAGAAAGTGTATCAGAAACGTTCATAGTTTCCTCTTTCAGACCACAATTGACGATTTTTTGAGAAAATTCTATAAATTCTCTGCTGTGTGCTACAAAGTCAGTTTGACAATTTATCTCCGCCATAAATCCTTTCTTACAGACACCATTTACTACAATAGCGACTATTCCTTCGTTCGTATTTCTTCCGATCAACTTATCCGAAATTACCGCACCCGATTTTCGCAATTCTTGAATAGCGTCCTCCATATTGCCATTGGCAACTTGCAAAGCCTCTTTGCATGACATCACACCTACACCAGTAATCTCTCGTAACTTCTTTACCATAGATGCGGTGATTGTTATCATCGTTCCTCCGTATTTCTACTGTTTTCCATTTTTATCTTGTTTTTTTCTTTTATATTCAAAGTTAGATCTGTTTTTTCTTTTATGCTTTTTGTAACAGTTCCTGTGTTACTTTTTTCTCTTTCTCCATTTTCTTTTTTCTCTAAATTCAGTGCAGTATAGGTATTAATAATAGTACAAGCTATTGCTTTACAATACAGTCGGATAGCGAGTACAGCGTCATCGTTACCAGGAATGATGTAATTAATATTTTCAGGATTTTCGTTTGTATCGACTACACCCACAACTGGGATTCCCAATCGGTTAGCTTCTTGAACAGCAATCTTCTCATGACCTACATCAATAACAAATAAAGAATCTGGTAAACTGCCCATATTTTTAATTCCCGATAAGTGAGCTGATAATCTCTCTTTTTCGCAAACCAGTCTCAAAATCTCTTTCTTGGTCATGCCTGTAAGATGTTGAATGTTGTCCTTCTGTAAACGTTCTTCGAGTTCTCCTAAACGCTTGATCGATTGACGAATAGTCTTATAATTGGTTAGCATTCCTCCCAACCAGTGGTAATCCACATAAGGCATTCCACAACGAGTGGCTTCTTCTCTTACAATTCCACGAGCCGGAAACTTAGTCCCTACAAACAAAATTTTTCCACGTCCCGAAACTATTTTCCCAATAAATCCTAAGGCCCTTTGAAACAAAGGCAAGGTCTTCTCGAGATTAATAATGTGAATTTTTTGTCGAATTCCATAGATATACGGAGCCATCTTCGGGTTCCAATAACGAGTCCGATGACCAAAATGAACGCCGGCTTCCAGCATGTGCCGCATAGTTACATCAATCATACCCGTATTAAAGAATCAACCCCCCAAAAAAATACAACACTCTAAAAATATCGACAAACAACACATTTATTATAGTATAAAGGATAACAAGATGGAAGATAGTAAAGAAACCAAAGAAACTTGCATCTTTCAGAACAACAACTCTATACTCTTACGAAAATGTCTGTATCAATTAAAACGTTTGAAGAATTGAAAAGAATGCGTGTTGCTGGACGTTTGGCGGCGGAAGTGTTGGAGATGATTGAACCTTACGTAAAAGCTGGAACCACCACCGATGAACTTAATACGATTTGTCACAACTACATCACGCACATTCAGAAAGCGATCCCCGCTCCTCTGAATTATTTAGGATTTCCTAAATCCATCTGTACGTCGATTAATCATGTGGTATGCCATGGAATTCCCAACAACAAAAAATTGAAAGAGGGTGATATTATCAACATCGATGTAACCGTTTTGAAAGATGGACATCATGGAGATACAAGCAAAATGTTTGCTGTGGGTAACGTTCCAAATTATGGAATGCGCCTTATTCGCATTGCACAAGAGTGCCTCTATATTGGAATTTCTATGATTAAACCAGGAGTACGACTAGGCGATATCGGATTTGCCATACAGAATCATGCAGAAAAGAACTATTATTCTGTTGTACGAGAATATTGTGGTCATGGTATAGGTAGTATATTTCACGAACCTGATTTACAAATCCTGCATTACGGAAAACCCGGTACAGGGAAAATTTTGAAGCCAGGAATGACGTTTACAATTGAACCAATGATCAATGCCGGAAAACGTTATGTTAAATTGCTTAATGATAACTGGACTGTTGTAACAAAAGACCGTTGTTTATCAGCACAGTGGGAACATACACTCGCAGTGACTGAAGATGGATATGAAATTTTTACCTTACGCACAGAAGAAGAGATAGATACAATCAAAAAAACCGCAAAAGATTAAAAGATTACAGATTACAATGACCACCCTGCCGCTTCGGCAACCCCTATACCGATTTTTGCGGGAGATTTTACGGTGAAAACACCTGCAGCTTCTAAAGCTGCATATTTTTCCGGTGCTGTCCCTTTCCCTCCTGAAATAACGGCTCCCGCGTGTCCCATCCTTTTACCAGGCGGAGCGGTTGTTCCAGAAATGTAAGAGACTATTGGTTTGCTTATACAGGATTTAATAAAATCTGCCGCTTCTTCTTCTTCTGTACCGCCAATCTCCCCTACCATTACTACAACTTCTGTTTGAGAATCTTTTTCAAACAACGCCAGAATGTCTATGAAGTTGGTTCCAAGAATAGGATCACCTCCAATACCAACACAAGTACTTTGACCAAAACCCAATTGGGTGATTTGATTTACAGCCTCATAAGTCAAAGTACCCGATCGAGAAACAACACCGACTTTCCCAGGTTGATGGATGTGTCCCGGCATGATTCCGATTTTACATTCTCCTGGTGTAATAATTCCGGGACAATTCGGTCCGATCAGACGAACGACATTAGAATGTTCTCTAAGATATGACGAAACAGTCAGCATATCAAGGATAGGAATCCCCTCAGTAATGCAAACTACTAGACCTATTCCTGCATCAATCGCTTCAATAATCGAATCTTTGCAAAAAGGTGCCGGAACAAAAATCACACTAGCGTCAGCATTTGTACTATCGACAGCCTCCTGTACACTGTTAAATACAGGTAGTCCTAAATGCGTTTTTCTTCCCTTTCCGGGTGTTACACCGCCCACCATTTTTGTTCCGTACTGTAGCGCTTTTTTAGAATGAAAGGTTCCGTTTTTTCCTGTAAAACCTTGACAAATTACTCTTGTTTCTTTATTAACTAGAATGCTCATTCTGTGTTTTTTCGTTTTTTTACTTGCTCAATAATTTTTTTTGCAGCTTCTGTGAATCCTTTTTCGATAATAACACGCGCATCTCCACTCTCCGTGAGTTTTATAATTCCTAGTTGGGCATTATTCCCTTCCAATCGAACAACTATTGGAATCTGAATATTTACCGTCTCTAAGAAATCAACAATCCCTTCCGCAATCAAATCGCATCGGACAATACCGCCAAATATATTTACAAAAATACCTTGTACGTCTTTGTCCGAGAAAATAATCTTAAAAGCTTCAAAGAAACGATCCTTAGTAACACTGCCACCTACATCCAAGAAATTAGCCGGCTCACCGCCTTCCAATTTAATAAGATCCATTGTAGCCATTGCAAGTCCCGCACCATTGACCACACAACCAATATTTCCGTGCAATTTAAGATAACTCAATCCTTGTTTTTGCGCTAAAATTTCGTATTTATCTTCTTGAGTGGTATCGCGCAACGCACGAATCGCGGATTGGCGATAGAGCGCGTTATCATCTACACTTAGTTTTGCGTCTAAACAAAGCAATTCTCTTAAATCAGTAATTACAAGAGGGTTAATCTCTAACAAATTCAGATCACGTTCAACAAATAATCGATACAATCTAAGGGCAATATCCGTAAACGACTGCATCTGTGAAAGATCCAAATCCAAACCAAAAAACAACTGTCGACTTTGAAAAGGCTGCAATCCAATCGTAGGATCTACAATTATTTTTAAAATTCTTTCGGGAAATTGCGAAACTACTGTCTCAATTTCAACCCCCCCTTCTGTAGAAGCTATAAAAACAATTTTTTGTACGGAACGATCAATTGTTATACTTAAATACAGCTCTCGAACAATATTTGACGTTTTTTCAATTAAAACTCGATTCACCAACTGACCGCGATCGTCTGTTTGGTAAGTAACTAAATACGTTCCTAATAGGGCACTTACAGCGTTTCGTAATTCCCTTTCGTCTTTGACAAGTCGAATACCTCCGGCTTTTCCACGACCGCCTGCGTGTACTTGAGCCTTTACCATCCAACAATTTCCTCCGATTTTACCTATCGCATCAACAGCCGATTCTACATCAAACGCCACTACACCTAGAGGTACAGGAACGTTGTACTCTTTTAGCAAATTCTTTGATTGATATTCGTGCAAATTCATAATCCGACTTTGTTTAATCTCTCCACTTACAATATTTTCCACAATCGTTTATCGGGATACCCGGCTTTCTGGGCGTGGGTACGATGCACTACAGATGTAGTCTTAATTAATTGTATTATATCTCCAACAGAAGCCGAGAAGGATCTTCCAAAAATCGCTTAATAGTTACTAGAAACAATATCGCTTCTCGTCCATCAATAACACGATGATCATACGACAAAGCTACAGACATTATCGGCCGAATTACAATTTTTCCTTTTTTCACAGTAGGGCGATCTTCAATTTTATGCATCCCCAAAATAGCGGTTTGAGGGAGATTAATAATTGGCGTAGACAAAAGGGAACCGTAGGTTCCCCCGTTGGAAATCGTGAATGTTCCGCCTGTCAACTCACCAATATTCAAATACCCCTCTTGAGCCCGAGAAGCGTATTCTCTAATTTTCTTCTCAATACCGGCTATATTCATATTTTCAGCATTCCTGAGGATAGGAACTACCAGCCCACGTTTTGTGTCTATTGCAATTCCAATGTCATAGTAATTGTGGTAAATAATTTCGTTTCCATCAATTGAAGCATTTACCGTAGGAAATCTTTTTAGAGCTTCGATTACAGATTTTGTAAAGAAAGACATCAAACCCAAACGAACTCCATGTCTTTTTTCAAACTCGTCGCAATATTTTTTTCGCAAATTCACCACCAGTTTCATATCAATTTCATTAAAAGTAGTCAACAACGCGGCTTCGTGTTGTATACGTACCAAACGCTCTGCGATACGTTGTCGAATTCGAGAAAGAGGCATACGTTTTTCTGTTCGCTTCTCTTCTCTGTCTCTCACAGTTTCCTTTTTGGAAGATCTGCTGTCTGTATCTGTTTGACTCTTTAAACGATCTTCGACATCTTTTTTTACAACAAATCGATCTCCTTCCCAGTTTTCTAAAAATTTTTTCCAATCAAAACCTTTTTCAGAAATCAACCGACGTATAGTAGGACTAATACTTCTTTTACTCTTATCAGAAAGTTGTTTTCTTATTTTCGTATCACTTTCTGTTCTACTTTCATTACTGCCTACTTCTTTTTTTTCTTCTTGAACAGATTCTTGAATAGATTCTTGAATAGATTGAATAGACACATCCTTTTCATCTTCATCTTCATCTTCTTCCGCATTTGCATTATTTTCATTTTCTTCTTCCACAGTCGCCAGTACTTCACCTGTTTTTACTGTGCTTCCTTCTTGGATCATTCTCTCTTTAAGAATACCGCTTTTCGGTGCCGGAACTTCTAATACTATCTTATCAGTTTCTAAATCAACCAAACTTTCGTCTTGAATAACGGAATCGCCCTGTTGTTTGTACCATTTTACTACTACAGCATCAGAAACAGATTCTGGAAGTATGGGGACTCTAATTTTAACGGTCATACCGAAATTTTCCTCTACGCACCAATTCCCAAAGCTTCGTTAAGCAGAATATTTTGCGTTCTAAAATGGAGACTTGGATATCCAGTAGCCGGAGAAGCTTCAGAAGCTCTTCCTACATAGCCTAATATTTGATCATCTCGTAAACATCTTTCAAGTCGATGGCGTATGCAAAACCACGCCCCTTGATTTTTAGGTTCTTCCTGACACCAAATTACTTGTTTTGCATTGGAATATCTTCCAAGTTCTTCCTGCAATTTTTTGTAGGGGAACGGATACAATTGTTCAACACGAATCAACACAATATTGCGCAATTTACTCTCTTGACGTTTGATTAACAAATCATAATAAATTTTTCCACTACAAAGCACAACTCGTTCGATTTTTTTTAAATCTTGTTTATCGATTTCAGGAATAATCAGTTTCCATTGGCTATGAGTTATATCTTCTAATAAAGAAACTGCCATTTTATGACGCAACAGACTTTTCGGTGTCATAATGATCAATGGTCTTCGATAGAAAGATAATACTTGACGCCGCAATAAATGGAAAATTTGTGCTGGAGTTGTGGGAATGCATACCTGTATATTATTCTGGGCGCACAATTGCAAATAGCGTTCTAATCTAGCAGAAGAGTGTTCAGGTCCCTTTCCTTCGTAACCGTGCGGTAAAAACATCACCAAATTCGATAAGCGATTCCATTTTTGCCATCCTGCGCTTATAAACTGATCGACAATCACTTGGGCTACGTTAGCAAAATCTCCGAACTGTGCTTCCCAAACAATGAGTGACTCTGGATCTGTAGTGGAATAACCGTATTCAAACGCTAACGCACCGGTTTCACATAGTAGAGAATCGTAAAAATATGCTTTTGCTTGTTTGTTCTCTAAACGTTTTAGAGGTTCATATTCCGCTCCAGTTTCCTGATCAAACAAAATAGCGTGACGATGAAAAAAAGTGCCACGTCGAGAATCTTGTCCTACCAATCGAACCGAATGTCCCGCCTCTAGTAAAGAAGCATAAGCGATCATTTCTCCAAAACCCCAATCCATAGGAACCTTACCTTCAACCATATCAAATCTCAGATTATAGATAGCAGCTACTTTTCGGTGGGGTTTGAATGTATTTGGTAACACAACAAATTTCTTTCCGATCTCTTTCAATTTTTTTAATGAAATAGTTGTGTCGACTGTAGTATTCGGTTTTTTATCAAGATAAATCGCCCAATTATCTGAAAAATTACTAGGAGAGACAGTTTCTACTATTTTTTTTCCTTCGTCGAGACAAATGCGATATCTTTTTATCCACGCACTAACATCTTGAGAAGTACAAATTTTCTGTTTAGTAAGTTCTGTTTCGTAAAGTACGCGAACAGTGTTATGATTTTGAATAATCTTGTACATCTCCGGTTGGGTAGGAGTTGGATCGTCTACCTCTTGGTGGCCGTGTCGGCGATAACAAACAAGATCAATAAAAATATCTTTGTGAAATGTCATGCGATAGTCTAATGCCAACCGAGCAACTAAAATTACAGACTCAGGGTCATCTCCGTTCACATGCAATACGGGAGCGTCCAGCATTTTTGCTACATCCGTACAATATAGAGAAGATCGTGCGTCTTTAGGATTTTCGGTAGTGAATCCCAATTGATTGTTTAGAACAATATGAATGGATCCACCTACGTAATAAGCGCGTGTTTGCGACATATTGAGTACTTCCATAACCACCCCTTCACCTGAAAAAGCAGCGTCTCCATGAATCATGACAGCCATTGCGTGATCTGAATTTTGCTTACGTTGTCTTTCTTGTCGTGCACGCACGGACCCCATAACGACAGGACATATAAATTCCAAATGCGAAGGATTAAAAGCCAAAGACAAATGAATCGATCCTTCATCTGTTTTTACATTTCGCGAATAGCCTTGATGGTACTTCACATCTCCAGAAACCAAATTTTGGTTCTCTTTTTCTTCAAATACTTGAAACAACTCAGAAGCTGGTTTCCCCATAACATTCAGTAAAACATTAATTCGACCACGATGTGCCATACAAATGGCCATTTCATTCAATTCTCTACTACACGATCTTTTAATCAACTCATTTAATAAAGGAATTAAACTTTCGCCACCTTCTAAAGAGTAACGAATTTGACCTACGTATCTCGTATCAAGATATTTTTCGAGGATTTCCGCTGCCACCAATTGTTGTAAAATATTCTTTTTAGCACTCTCACTAAAATTGACTCGACACAATCGATGTTCTGCGTAATATTGCAACCAATTTCGCTCTTCTTCGTTTGACACTGCATCGAATTGCATACCAATAGAACCGCAATAAATTTCGCGTAAACGACTGTATATTTCTTTTAAAGTATAAGGTCCATTTAAAAATCCATTGACAACAAACGTTTCTTTACAATCATCTTCCGATAGTCCGTAGTAGTCTAATTCTAAACGAGGATCCATCAGGATTGGTTCGACTTTTCTGTCTTCCTTCTGTCTTTTTTCGAGAGGATTAATTTTGGCTACAAGATGACCAAATTTTCTGAAAGCTTCTATCAACAAAGAAACAGCCGTCTGTCTGTAGACGGATTTTTCGTTTCCAGAAACAAGAGTCCTCTGCTGTTCTAAAAAACCAAACAATGTCTGTTTCTGCTTGTTATTATGTACAATACTTTTTTGTACGACGGCAGAACTTTTCGATAAAGACTGGAAATATTGGAACCATTCCCGACTAACGTTTCCAGAATCCTTGAGAAAATTCTCATAAAGCGTTTCAATATAGGTAGCGTTAGTACTAGATAAATATGAGCTTTTTTGGAATTTCTCCATAGAAATTCTGTTTGTATAATTTTTATTTTGTCCACTACTCTTCAATTTTTTCATTCCTTAATTTTTGCTGTGCTACGCAGCATTTCTGAACGAATTTTCCGAATCGCTTTTGTTGGATTAAGATTTTTTGGACATACGATTGCACAATTCATAATAGTCCTACAACGAAAAACACTATACGGGTCTTTCATAGCATCTAATCGTTTTTTCTTCTCAGTATCTCGAGTATCGGCAATGAATCGATAAGACCAGAGCAATCCCGCAGGCCCGATAAATTTATCGGGATTCCACCAATAAGAGGGACAAGCAGACGAACAACAAGCACACAAGATACATTCATAAAGTCCGTCCAATTTTGCACGGCTGGCAGGAGATTGTAGTCGCTCTTTTTCTGGAACTGTTTGATTATTGATCAGATAGGGTTTTACTTTTTCATATTGCATGTAGAATTGTTTCATATCGACAATTAAATCACGCACAATAGGAAATCCCGGTAACGGCCGAACCGTTACCCGATCCGGTAATGTTTTCAATTGAGTTATACAAGCCAATCCATTTTTTCCATTAATATTCATTCCATCTGACCCACACACTCCTTCACCACACGAGCGACGTAGACCAATATCCGAGTGTTCTTCTCTAATCGCCTCTAGAGCATCAAGTAACATTTTTCCGGATACTACTGATACATCCAATGGATACTCTTTCATATAAGGCTTTTCATCTGTTTCTGGATTGAAACGCATTATTACAAATGTCATTACTCGAGATTTTTTATTCACATTTCACCTTGTTTCTGGAAGAAACGGCTCTATGCCTTTAGGTTTCATGTTAACAGGACGATGAGCAATACGACCGTCTCGAAAATAGATTGTATGTTTCAACCAATTGACATCATCGCGTTCCTTAAAATCAAATCGAGCGTGCGCCCCTCGGCTTTCTGTTCTTTGTTTTGCGCAAACGGCTGTTGCATAAGACACTTCAATCAAATTATCCAGTTCCAAAGCCTCTACTCGTGCGTTGTTAAACATCCGACTGGTGTCTGTTAATTTTGCTCTTTGCAATCGTCTGCGTAATCTCTTTAAACATTTCAATCCTTGATTCATTTGATTCTCGTTTCGAAAAACACCAAAATCTTTTGACATAGTCTTTCTCATTTCCCGACGAATTTCCGATGGATGTTCTGTATTTTCTGGATTTTCCCAACGTTTAAACCGCACTAAAGCGGCATTGATATCATCGGGATTTTCGGAGCGATATCCCAATTCCGTTTTCAATATTTCCTGCAAATACAGACCCACCGCTCGACCAAAAACAATTACATCCAATAGAGAATTTGTTCCTAGTCGATTGGCTCCATGAACAGACACACAGGCGCACTCACCAACAGCAAACATGCCTTCAACCGCTCGATCGTTACCACTTTCATCCACAGTCAAAACTTGTCCATAAACGGTCGTAGGCACTCCTCCCATCATATAATGGCAAGTAGGCAAAACAGGTATTGGTTCTTTGGTTATGTTGACGTTAGCAAACTTTTCAGAAAGTTCAATAATACCTGGTAATCGTTCTCGCAATATTTTTTCTCCTATATGATCCAATTTTAATAAAACATGGTCCTTTTTTAAACCTACTCCGTTTCCTATCACCACTTCTTGCAAAATAGAACGCGAAACTACATCTCGACAATCAAGGTCCTTCAGATAAGGAGAATAGCGTTTCATAAAACGTTCTCCAAATTTATTTATAAGATATCCACCTTCACCACGAGCGCCTTCCGTAATTAAACATCCAACTCCATAAATACCCGTTGGGTGAAATTGCCAGAATTCCATATCTTGCACAGGCAATCCGGCTCGAAGCGCCATACCTATTCCATCTCCGGTATTTGTATAGGCGTTACTGGTAGTCTCATAAATCCGACCGGCTCCTCCAGTTGCGAAAACTGTCGCTCGAGATTTAAAAAAAATTAAATCGCTTGTTGCTATATTTAGAGCGATTAGGCCTACAATTCCACCTTTAAGTCCACGAATCAAATCAATACCGTACCATTCGCTGTAGAAAAGAGTTCCAGCCTCTAAATTTTTCTGGTAGAGTGTATGCAGTACAGCATGCCCTGTCCGGTCGGAACAGGAACAAGTGCGGTATGCCATTTCTCTTCCGAAATCGGAAGTGTGCCCCCCAAAAACACGCTGGTAGATACGACCGTCTTGTAGACGAGAAAAAGGTAGACCGTAATGTTCCAATTCATATACCGAAAAGGGAGCTTGTTCGCACAAATACTGAATGGCGTTTTGATCACCTAAGTAATCAGAACCTTTTACGGTGTCATACATATGCCATATAGGATTGTCAGAAGCTACGTTACCTAGAGCCGCCGCTATACCCCCTTGTGCAGAGACAGTGTGAGATCTGGTAGGAAAAACTTTCGAAACAACAATCACTGTATATTTGTGTTCCGACTGCGCTATTTCTAAGGCAGCACGCAATCCCGATCCTCCGGCACCTACAATCAAGACATCGCATTCTTTAACGTGAATAGAGTTCATATTTGTTTCTACAATTTCTATACTATCTGAAAAAATTTGACAGTCCATATTACAAAACAAGCGAATAATACTAAAAAAACGGTTGTTTCTAATGTTGATCGAACTAGACTATTTTTTACGTAATCGGTAAGAATTATCCACACACCAATCCATGCGTGCCACAAAATGCTAAAAATTGTCAACAAAGTAAAAATTTTTACTGGAATATGAGCGAACAGAATACACCATTTCTTATAAGAAACAGGTTTCTGAATCAACAAAAAAACAATGAGAAAAACGGTATACGCACCGATCAAAAGAGCGGTAATTCGTTGTACACACCAACTGTTGTAACCCAAGCAACGGCTCATCTTTTGTTGATTTACTATACCCATATCCATATCCCTATCAATACAATAGAAACAGATGAAATCACAAAAACCGCAGAAGCTGTAGCGTTTCCTATACGAACCGACTCTCCAAAACCAAAATCCATCATCAGGTGACGTATTCCTGAAAATAAATGAAACAAAGTCGCAGAAAGAACAGTCCATACGAAAACTTTCAACCACCAATCGTGACTGAGCAGCCGTTTTAAATGTAAAAAGGATTCTTCCGAAAGAAGAGATTGATACACGAAATAAAGCGAAAAAGGAATGCACAAAAAAAGAACGCATCCAGAAATCCGATGAAAAATTGACACAACGGCGGTCAAAGGAAAATGAAATCTAATCAGATTAAGGTTTATCGTTCTTTCAGCACGCATCCCTCTGTCACTTCTTCAAAAAAGTATGTAACACTCAAGCACGCGCGCGGATTATAATAGTATTTTTAAAAAAACACAAACTTGTATTTAAAATATGAGAAAGAAAAAACAATTTGTACACGTATGTTTTTAAGTATCAATTCTAAAAAATTTTTCTTACAATGAGTTAGACTTGGAGGACAAGTTTCGAATTTGATCGTAATTGACACCATTCGTTTATGAGGAGTGTTCGTGAATGTGTACAGCAAAATTCTCTTTCGGTAATCGGTCCGCCGAATTTCCTATTCGATCTCCTGTTTTAGGAAAAAAAGTTATCAACATAAACACTTTAGGAAAGTCCGGTATTTACACTTTGGATGTAGGTTTTTATTCAACTGCCGCTTTCGAATCTAAAATTACTTTTGTCGATGGAGAACAAGGCATCCTACTATACCGAGGCTACCCCATCGATCAATTGTCCGAATCGCAGGATTGTGACTACATGGAAGTTTGCCATTTACTTTTGTATGGTGAACTACCCAACAACGATCAAAAGGAAGATTTCACCCGTTTTATTAAAGAACACATCGGTGTCTGCAGACGGATGACTCATTTCTTTGGTGGATTTCAACACAGTGCCCACCCAATGGCTATGATACTATCCACAGTCGGAGCGCTGTCGGCATTTTATCATGATACTCTTGACATTAAAAACCCTATACATCGAGAATTGTCGGCTATTCGTCTAGTAGCAAAAATTCCAACTCTTACCGCGATGAGTTATAAACATTCAATAGATCAGCCATTCATTCGTCCTCGTCAGGATATATCCTACACTGAAAATTTTCTTTATATGATGTTTGGAATTTCTTTCTTAGATCCTGTTTTGGTTCGCGCTATGGATCAAATTTTTATACTACATGCTGATCACGAACAAAACGCCTCTACAACCGCAGTCCGTGTGGCAGGTTCTACAGGAGCTAATCCTTTTGCATGTATTTCGGCAGGAATAAGTACTTTATGGGGGTCGGCACATGGGGGAGCCAACGAAGCTTGCCTTGCTATGCTTCAAGAAATAGGTCATGAGAAGAATATCAATAAATATATTAAAAAAGCAAAAGACAAAAACGATCCCTTCCGACTAGCGGGTTTTGGACACCGCATCTACAAAAATTACGATCCAAGAGCAAAAGTAATGCAAAAAACTTGTCATAAAGTTCTGGATATATCAAAAAATAGAGACAAAACATTGTTTAAATTAGCAAAAAAGCTTGAAAAAATAGCGTTGGAAGATGATTATTTTATTAAAAAGCAACTTTATCCCAACGTAGACTTTTACTCAGGTCTTACTCTGCACGCTATCGGAATTCCTTCTAATATGTTTACAGCGATTTTTGCATTATCGAGAACTGTTGGATGGATTTCTCACTGGATGGAAATGGTGAGTACAGAACATTCTCTCGCTCGTCCTCGCCAATTGTATATAGGCGAAGAAAAGAGAGATGTCTTGCCTTTGAACGAGCGAAAATAGACTTCCGCTAAGAACGCAAGATCCTTCCCCAGAGTGTTTTCTCACAGGTCTCTCTAAGATCTCCTTAGTAGAGATAAGGTCTACTGTCTTTGTCAATCGTTCTTATTTTCTCTTGTCCCGATTTCTCTTTCGGAATTTTTTAGGACCGTGCGGTCCACGACCTCTCGGCATTTTGTATCCTTTTTTCCGTACCTGATTGCCTAATACATCTAGAACTGCATTTACGTATCTGTAGCCTTCCTGAGCACCGAATTCTTTCGTTAGCCATAGTGCTTCATCAATCACTACTTTGTACGGAACATCTTTCCGATACAGCAACTCGTATATTCCCAAACGCAACACTGCCAATTCTACAAGATTTACAATACTAATATCTCGATCCAAATATACAGTCATTAAATCATTGATATCGGAAATATTCTGAATCGTTCCGGTTACCAAATCCTTAAAGTAAGACAGATCTACATTATTTAGAACATCGTTTTCTTCTAAAAATTGATTAACAAAAACATCCTTCTGTATTTTTCTAAAATCCCATTGATAAATAGCTTGTAGGGCATATCGACGTGCTTCATGACGTTTACTATTTTTCATTAGTTTTTTGCCGATTTTGCAAACGATGAATTTCATCATAAAATGCGTTGACATTTTGGAAACTGCGATAGACAGAAGCAAAGCGTACATAGGCAACTTCGTCTAGAATTCGCAATTCTTCCATAACCAATTCTCCTACCCACTGGGAACTTACTTCACATTCTCCTCTTGCTCGTAATTTATGGACAATACGTTGGACAGAAGATTCAATCTGTTCTGTACTGATAGGTCTTTTTTCTAATGCTTTCAACAGACCTATACGCAACTTCTCTTCTTCGAATGCATTTCTCCGACCATCCTGCTTAATAATTCGCGGCAAGTTCAACTCGGCTACTTCAAAAGTAGTGAAACGTTCTTGACATTTAGAACATTCTCTCCGTCGACGTACTTGAGTGCCTTCTTTTACCAATCTAGAATCAATCACTTTAGTATCTTCAGCATTACAAAAAGGACAATACATTAACTAATACCATTTCTGACCGTATCAATTCTCCGGTCCGGATTTTATCTTCTCTTCAACAGCTTGAAAGCATGTCATAGTTTCGTCTTCATGAAGCAAGCAATAGTTTGAATCTAACAAACAGGATCAGGAACTTTTTTCTCCAAAATTTTGCCTCTCGAACAAGTTGGTAAGCCTAAATCTTTTGTTCCAACAGATATAATTTCCCCCTTTGAAAACTATAGCCATTGATTTTGTGCAACTGGAAATTGCGCAATTGGAAAGAGAAAAAAGAGAAGGAAGAAGAAAAAATTCAATTCATCTTTCTTCACCATCACTGCTGTATAGTTCACAACACCACACTAAAACCACATCTCTACTCAATTTTAAATTTTCTTTCCAATGGGTATAAAACAGATTTCTCAAAAAAATCGATACAGCCTTTTCCAATGCAAGTACGCAATTGAAAAAACTAACAAATAGAATAAATCTTTTTTCTCACGTATCTCTTTGTATACTACTTTAATACAAAGGCATTACACACTAATTTAGCAAACGACGGATTCTGTCCGCTTTTTCAATAGAGTTATCATAATAAAATACCAAATCGGGGGCATATCGTAGTATAGTAGATCTGGCTAGCAGATGACGTAAGTACCCTGTAGCTTTATTGAGAACTTCTTGGATCTCTTGAAGATTGTGGTCTTCAGGTAACAATAATGTATAAAAAACTTTAGCCTGCCTAAGATCAGACGAGACAAAAGCGTCCGTCACAGAAATTAAAGACAATCTGGGATCATGGACTTCTTTTTTAAGAAGTTCGGACAATTGCCGTCGCACGAGACCGGCCACCCTCTGTTTTCGATGACTTAAAATCGCACTAGATAGTTCTTCGTTCAATCTGAACTTTTTCAAAAGCTTCAATTTGATCTCCCACTTTTATGTCGTCATAACTTTTTATTCCGACTCCGCATTCTATACCTTGATGAACTTCTGCTACGTCTTCCTTATAACGACGTAGAGACTCCATCTTCCCTTCGTAGATTACCACATTATCACGTAATATACGAACAGGCAAATGACGGCGAACTACCCCTTCTGTCACTATACACCCCGCAACAGCTCCCAATTTGGAAGAACGAAAAACTTCACGAACTTGTGCGAGACCAACAATCTTCTCTCCAAATTCTGGAATTGACAACCCATCTAGAGATTTTTTTACTGAATCAATTAGATTGTAAATTATATCATAATAGCGCAAAACAACCCCTTCCCGTTCTGCTAAAGAACGGGCGAGCGTATCAGCTCGAACGTTAAAACCAATAACGACCGCGTTGGATGCAATGGCCAGATGTACATCCGATTCGGTAATACTTCCTATTCCTTTAGAAACGAAATTTACTTGAACTGTATCGGATGATAGTTTATCGAGGGCAGACAACAAAGCTTCCAAAGAACCCTGCACGTCCGATTTTAATACAATATTCAAGGTATTAGTGTCCTTTTTTACGCGATCAAAAACACTTTCTAAACAAATTGTCTGTCTTTTCGTCAGACGAATCTCGCGATTCTTCCACTGTCGAAAGCGCGCAATTTCGCGCGCTTTACGCTCATCCTGCACTACTACTGCTTCTTCGCCAGCTGTCGGTATATTCGAAAGTCCTAATACCTCAACAGGAATCGAAGGTCTTGCTCGCAAACAAGGATGGCCATCATCACCAATCATAGCACGCACTCGACCATATTCCTGTCCTACTAGTAGTGTATCTCCGAGACGCAGCTCTCCACTCATCACTAAGATAGTAGCTACGGGACCTCTTTTTTTATCCAAACGAGACTCGATTACTGTCCCTCGCGCAAGTCCATGATTTGAAGACTTTAGTTCCAGCATTTCGGCTTGTAGCAAAATACACTCTAGTAAAGAATCGATACCTTCTCCAGTTTTGGCCGAAATTAATTGAAACAAAGTTTCCCCACCCCATTCTTCCGGAACAATTTCCTGTTTAGATAATTCGATTTTAATCCGATTGGGATCTGCTTCCGTTTTATCCATTTTGTTAATTGCTACGATAAATGGAACCTTAGCTGTCCGCGCATGCTGAATAGCTTCAATTGTTTGAGGCATTACCCCATCATCAGCTGCTACCACTAACACTACAATATCCGTACATTTAGCTCCACGAGCTCGTATGGTTGTAAACGCTTCGTGCCCCGGCGTATCTAAGAAGGTAATTGCTCCAGATGCAGTGTTCACATGATAAGCACCAATGTGCTGAGTTATTCCCCCCAATTCAGTACTCGTCGTCTTAGTTTTACGAATACAGTCCAAAAGGGATGTTTTTCCATGATCCACATGCCCCATGATAGTCACAATAGGAGATCGTGGCGATAAATCGGCTGTTCCTTCTCTAGTTTTTTTCTTCACCTTTATTAAGGAAGCTTCTAAATCATTCTCAACAGTATCATCTCTAATAAGTTTAGCTCTATGTCCCATCTTTCTTACAACGGTTTCTGCCGTTTTTTGATCGATACACTGATCAGTAGTGAGTATCACTCCCATTTCTGCCACAGTTTTAATGACTGCTGATGCTTTGATAGACATTCTCTGGGCAAGATCAGAAACAACAATTGATTTAGGAACTACTACCTCTCGAATAATAGGAGTTGTTGGTTTCAAAAAACCATGTTCAAGTTTTGATGAAACGGAAACAATAGTTCCATCTGTTGTAGAGTTTGTTGTTTTACGCTGACGATGTTCTCCCCCGGTAAATTTTGACATGTGAAGTTCTTCACGATCCCACGTCCATGCTTTATCCTCTTCGTTTTTACGACGTACTCGAAATTCTTTACGAACGATTTTTTTAGAGATTTCTCTAATTTCTTCCGATCTTCTCTTATTCGTTTCTGATCTTGTAATGGTTTCAATATCACCAGAAACATCCTGCGGTTTATAAGTAGCCATTTTTTCTTCTTTTTCCTTCACTTGTTCTTTGGGAGACAGGACAGAAGGTTCCCACAGAATTTCTTCTTTAGACACTGCGGTTGATTTCTCGTAAGCGTGTTTAGAACGTATTTCCACATTAATACGTTTTTTTCCTAATCTAACAACGCTGAGTTTTTTTCTCTTTAACACAATCTTCGAATGTTTTGTATCTAGTACATTACTAGCTGTTCTCAAATATAGAAGTAATTTTTGTTTCTGATCGTTAGTGATGGTTTGATCAACGTGAGTAATTGCAATTCCTGCATCTTTCAGTTGTTTTAAAAGGTTCTCCGGAGTTGTCCGTACCAATTCGGCCAATTTCTTTACACTTACTATATTGTTCATATGAATCTCATTCTTTCGAAAACCAATGAGATCTTGCTGCCATAATCAATTTGGCAGCAAGATCTGCATCAATATTGATAATCTCTTTTAAATCATCCACCGATTTTCCCGCGAAATCTTCTCGATTTGATATCTTATGAACTATAAGTTGACTAGCTAGATCTTCTGTCATGCCTTCAATTGTCAGCAAATCTTCTACAGAATTCTGTTTATTCGATTCCTCTCGATTTGAGATTGCTTGCGCGAGTAAAACATCGCTTGCGCGATGTTGCAATTCACTAGCGATTTCATCATCAAATCCTTCAACACTCTGCAATTCCTCTTTTGGAATATAGGCCACTTCTTCTAAGCTCGTAAACCCTGTTTGAATCAATGCTTCTGCAACTTCTTCATCAACATCCAATTTTTTCATAAAAACAGATTTGATCTTGTCCACTTCTTTTTCATGCTTTTGCGCCATCTCGATTTCGCTCATAACGTTTAGGGTCCAACCTGTCAACTCACTAGCCAATCGAATATTTTGCCCATTACGTCCAATCGCTTGAGACAGTTGTTCTTCCGAGACCGCAAGATCCATTGTACGAGAATCTTCATCTACTACAATAGATGTAACTTCCGCAGGAGCCATAGCATTAATTACCAATTGTGCGGGGTTATCGTCCCATAAAATGATGTCAATTCTCTCACCTCCTAACTTATTGGAAACTGCTTGAACGCGTGACCCCCGCATACCTACACAAGCTCCAATAGGATCAATCCGAACGTCATTTGTTTTAACAGAAACTTTCGCTCGGGAACCGGGGTCTCGAGCGACTCCTTTAATTTCAATTATCTCTTCACCAATTTCTGGAACTTCAATTTTGAATAATTCAATTAAAAACTCCAATCGCGTACGACTTACCAGCAATTGAGGTCCTCGTTTATCTTTTCGAACAGCCAATAGATAAACACGAACTCGATCATTGATTCGAAAAGCTTCTCTTGGAATCGTTTCTTCTCTGAGTAACAACGCTTCTGCGTTTTCGCCCATATCCAAAATAACACTATCGCGAGTCACTCGTTTGACGACTCCAATAATCAGTTCTCCTATTCGTTTTTCATATTGTTGGATGACTTTCACTCGCTCAGCTTCACGTACTTTCTGAATAATTACTTGTTTGGCTTGCTGAGCCGCGATACGACCAAATTGCACCGATTCAACCGGTTTCTCAACAACATCACCGATTTTCAAATCAGGATCAATTTCCCGTGCTTGACTTAGAGGAATTTGTTGACCGGGTAGCTCTAGAGATTCTGTATCCTCTACTACTGTCCAGCAACGAGCAGTTTTATAATCACCGACTTTTTGATCGATAGATACACAGATCTTAACATCGTCTTCGCCATAACGTTTAGCCGTTACAGCAGCTAAAGCCGTCTCTATAGCTTCGAAAATAATTTCCTTTGATACACCGCGTTCATTAGACATCGAATCGACTGTTAGTAGCATATCTTTATTCATTATTAATTCTCGAGTTCATTACGAGTTATTTTCAAAATTTTATAAGAAATCGTACATTGTACGCAGCGTTAACGTGTTTAATTATTTTACTCTCCAAAACAAAAAAGGGCAAAAAGCCCTCTTATTCCAATACACCCATTCCAAAAAAGACCTCGTATTTTGTTGCCTTCTACCAACTTCAGTATAGCAACAAAAAAAGCGGGAGTAGGATTTGAACCTACGACCTTCGGGTTATGAGCCCGACGAGCTACCAGACTGCTCCATCCCGCACCAAAAGGATCATTGTATAGACAAAATTACCAAATAGCAAAAATTTAGCAATGTGCTTCCCTTATTAGGTTCGAAAAATTTCTTAAAAAGCTAAATGTGTCAAAGTGTACAACCATTCGGGAAACACACCTATTAAAAAAACAGCCAAACTGTTGATCGAAAAAACAATTTTTACTCTCAAAGGACACTGAATAGGTCTATAAGTCAAAGTAGGGCTCTCAAAATACATCGCTTTCACTATTCGGATGCAATAGTACGCTCCAACGACAGTAAAGAAAACAGAAAGAATTGCGAGCCATACCAAATGGACTCTAATCAAAGCGTCAAGAATACCCACTTTAGCAATAAATCCGACCGAAGGTGGAATCCCTGCTAAAGAAAATAAAGTTAATGTCATCATAAAAGCTAACCACGAATTTCGATCATTCAATCCAGTAAAATACCCAATATCATCCTGTTCTTCCAAGCACTCTAAGCTCATTAAAATAATCATCCCAAAACTACTCAGAGTTGTAAAACTATATGTAACAGCATAAAACATAGCTGCTGTATAACCCTCCTTTGTTCCACATGCGATTCCAAGCAACACATAACCCATGTGAGCAATAGATGAATAGGCTAACATTCTTTTGACATTGGATTGCAAAATAGCAGTAAAATTCCCAATACCCATAGATAAAACAGCCATTACCATCAACATTTGACGCCAACTCCCTTGCAAGGAAGACAATGTGTTTACTAACAAACGAACAATCACAGAAAAAGCCGCTATTTTTGGCGCTGTAGAAATAAATACAACCGATGAACTTGGTGCGCCTTCATAAATGTCAGGAATCCACATATGAAAAGGTACTACTCCTAATTTGAAAGCGAGGGCGGCTACTATAAACACTAAACCAAATATCAGAATTGTGCTCTTACAAGCAGGTATTTGATTCACCGCTGTTGCAATCTTCGAAAAATCTAGGCTTTGAGTGGCACCAAAAACCATAGACATCCCATAAGCTAGTATTCCAGAAGCAACAATACCAGTTACAAAATATTTTATTCCAGATTCAACACAACGAATCTGCGGACGCTGCGTCATAATTGACATAATACAAGTAGGAAGAAATGACAACTCCATTCCTAAAAAAGTTATTAACAAATTATGCGAAGAAACTAGAATCATCATTCCTAATAAAGACAAGAGACCAAATACATAAAATTCTGCATTCCGAATTTTATACGTTTGATTGTATTCTCGTACATAGAAAAACGCGCAAAAGCTCACTAAGCAAATGCATAACTTGAGATAAAACGATACATAATCCAGAACAAACATGTGGTGAAATGTAAGAAGCGTTGCCGAAATTTTGTTCTCCGGAAAAATATACCATATCAGCCAAAAAGTTCCTATTAAGGTAGATTGGGTGAGATAATAAGGAACTTGAGGACAATTCAAGAAATTACCGAAAACTAAAATCAACAGAGCCATAGACAACACAAATATTTCCGGAAAAACAAGAACTAGATTTGGCAATGTCGACATATTTGTAGTCCTATAATTTTAATTGCATGGTTTCCTGCAATAGCTGACCAATGGTTGTATGAAATACATTCAGTAAGACATTAGGATAAAGACCAATCCAAAGTATCGCTACTGTCATGAGTGTAAAAACAATCTTTTCAATCATTCCGATATCAACAAGTCGCAAAACTGAAATGTTAGTGATTGGTCCGTAAAACACACGTTTGTACATCCATAGTGTATACGCTGCTCCAATCACTAGTGTAGAAGCGGATAAAAAAGTTATCCAAAAGCTGGTTCTGAATTCGCTAAGCAAAATCATAAATTCACCTACGAATCCGGAAGTTCCTGGAAGTCCTATATTCGACATCGAAAAAATCATGAAAAAAGATGAAAAAAAAGGCATATTTTTAGCAATACCTCCAAAATTGGAAATTCTTTGGGAATGTAGTTTTTTATAAAGTATTCCAAATCCTAGAAACATAGCCCCGATACTAAAAGAATGAGCAATCATCTGCATCATCGCTCCTTCAAGGCTGAGATAAGCATCTTGACAACTCCCAGTACGCATTATAATCATAAATGACATAAATGCGCCCAAAATAACAAATCCCATATGGGTAATTGAGGAATAAGCAATCAATTTTTTCATGTTCGTCTGCGCGATAGAAATAAGTCCAATATACACAATAGAGATTAAAGAAAGTCCAATCATCAACCAGTCTAAATGACGACTTGCATCCGGGACAATAGGCAAACTAAATCGAAAAAATCCGTATCCTCCTAGTTTTAGCATCAATATAGTCAGCACCACCGATCCACTCACTGGAGCTTCGGTATGCACATCAGGTAACCAAGTGTGAAAAGGCCATATTGGCATCTTAACAGCAAAAGCACCCAAAAATCCTAAAAAAACCAAAATCTGAATGGCTATATTTATATGCAATCGATAATAGTCAGGAATGTAAAAACTTCCTGAATATACATGTAAATACAGAAAAGCCACCAGCAATAAAGCAGACCCCATAGAGTTGTATAGAAAAAATTTAATAGCTGCATAAGAACGCTTTTTCATCCCCCAAATACCTATGCTAAGGTACAAAGGAATTAACATAGATTCCCAAAAAAAATAAAAAAGCATAGCATCCAGAGCAGAAAAAACTCCTATTGTAGCTCCTTGCGTTATTAGAAACGCAGACAAATATTGCCCCATATTTTTTTTGATTGTAATTGAAGTCCAAGAAACCAAAACAACCAATAAAGTTGTAAAACAAGAAAGTACTATTAGTGGCATCGAAATTCCATCAACACCTAGATCATAATTTATTTTAAAAGTTGGAATCCAAGTTAAATGCTCTCTAAACTGCATTTCTACAGAAGCAGTATCAAAATTAAAAAAAAGCAGGAGACAAATAACTAAAGAAATTAGAGCTATCGCCAGAGTTAACACACGCGCTTGATTCGCACGTTTAGGGCTATTAAGCACCGCAACGGGAACAGCCCCTAGTATGGGAAGCCAAATAAGTGTACTTAGCAAAGACATAATACAGTATACCTTCTCAGAAGGTACTTATTTTAATATTGCCCACATTATAAAAACTAATAATCCTAAGATCATTACAGAAACGTAACGATACAGATAACCTGATTGCAATCTACGCATCAATTGCGCCACACGAATTACATTTCGCCCCGCACCACCTACAATAAGACGATCTAATACTTCCAAATCACCTATCCGAAAGAAAAAATTAGCTAATGTCCGTCCGCCTCGTACAAAGACGAAACGATTGAATGTGTCAAAACCATACTTGGCTACCAAAACCTGATGTAACCAGGATAATCGCTGTTTTAATAATTTTGGAATGCGCGGTTGAGCAATCACTGCCACCCAAGCAGAAAAAACACCTAAAATAGAATTCCAAAATGGGAACGTAGCTATATAGTGATAAGTCATATGCAAAACATTCTGGAATTTAGTTCGTACTGTCTGTAAAACATCATGTTGAGGTAAAACTTTCAGACTGGACACCAACAAACCGGGCTTACGATAGAAAATCCAATAAATAAGAATTATTCCTAATATCGCTGAAGAAATACCTAAAATCCATTGAGAACTGCACATACTCCACGAAGTCTCTTTAATAGGTTTTAATTCCGGTGCTATTCGTTCCGAAGAATGAAAAGTTAAAAAAAACACGCGAAAGATATAGTAACTGGTGACAAAAACACCTAACAATAAACAAAGGTAGGCGTACCGGGCTCCAGGAATAGTAGAGTGGAAAACTGCTTCAATAATTACGTCCTTAGAATAAAATCCAGAAAATGGAGGAATGGCGGACAAAGACAACACTCCAATCAAAAAAGTTAAGTAAGTCGTGGGCAAATATTTTCGCAGATTTCCCATTTTACGTATATCTTGCTCGTGGTGTAGAGCAACGATCACTGATCCAGCAGACAGGAACAATAAGGCTTTAAAAAAAGCATGTGTTAACAAATGCAAAATAGCTATTGAATAGGCGGAAACACCATTAGCTGCCATCATATAACCCAATTGAGACATTGTAGAAAATGCGATAATACGTTTGATATCAAATTCGACGAAAGCCAACAAACCCGTCAGAAGCGCTGTAGTGGCTCCAATAACCAAAATTGCACTTAAAGCTGTTTGCGACAATTCAAAAAGAGGCGACATTCGAACAACTAAAAATACACCGGCTGTCACCATAGTTGCCGCGTGAATCAAAGCCGAAATCGGAACTGGGCCTTCCATTGATTCTGGCAACCATACGTGCAAAGGAATTTGAGCGGATTTTCCGATAGCACCGATAAACAGTAAAATACAAATCATTGTGAGAACAGACCAATGAAAATTTGGAAGAACATTATTAATTGTCTTTTGTAGAATTTCAGAAGCTTTCGAAAAAACGATATGATAATCGAGACTTCCAAAATAATCCGAAATGGCAGCAATACCAAGGATAAAACCAAAATCTCCGGATCGATTAATCAAAAAAGCTTTTAAACTTCCGGATACTGCCGACTCTTTTTCAAACCAAAAACCAATCAATAGGTAAGAAACTAATCCTACTCCTTCCCATCCAAAAAACAGTTGAAAGAAATTATTTGCCACCACGAGTACTAACATGAAAAAAGTAAACATCGACATATAAGAAAAAAACCGACAGTATCCGGAATCGTCCGCCATATAGCCAATGCTGTAAATGTGTACCACCCAAGAAATAAAAATAACAATCAACATCATAACAGCGGTTAATGCATCTACCATAAAACCAATATTAAAATGAAGACCGCCGCTGACTCCCCAAGTATAAATTGTTCCATAGTAACGCATCCCATTTACAATCACTAACACAAATATCCAAAAAGCAGTCAGAAAAGAAATAGTTATAAAGCCGATCGTAATCCATTGTGTTCCTTTCCGACCAATGTACGTTCCACCCAGCCCAGAGATTAGACAGCCCAATAAAGGCGCTAATACAGTAAACAAGGTCAGAGATTTAATCATTTGTATATTAGCCCTTCAAACTATGCATATCGTCAACATTAATATTCCCGCGAAGTCGGTACAACACAACCAAAATTGCTAAACCAATAGCCGATTCAGCTGCTGTTACAGTCAGTACAAAAAGTACGAACAATTCTCCCGATCTTGTTCCTAAATATCGGGAAAAAGCAATAAAATTGGTGTCAGTTGCCAATAGAATCATTTCAATACACATCAACAATACGATGAAATTTTTACGATTGATAACGATTCCCAAAAATCCTAAACCAAATAAAATTGCGCTCATTACTAGAACATAACTCAGAGGAATCATCCTTTTAATCCTTATTTATTTATATCTGTCTTTATTCCGTCTTTGATTATTTGCAGTCGGTCCGATTTTGTGACCTGTAATTGCTCAGAAACTCGCTGCATTTTGATGTTGTCAGATCTGTACAATACCAGTGTAACTGCTGCAATGGTAGCGACGAGCAATACAATAGCAGAAATTTCCAGAGGATAGAGATAACTGGTGTAAAGAAGATTTCCTACAACCCTAACACTACTAAAATCACTGGACGCGCAATGCAGTGAAACTATATTCATTCCAAAACGGTGAGAATTTATCAAAACCGCCATTATAGAAATTAATAATAGTATCGAAATTGCACTGGGAGATAAAAATCTGGTAAATCTTTTCTGCTCTCCGAAAAATGCGGTATTTAAAGACATTACAACAAATAAAAACAAGGTCATAATTGCACCGACATAAATGAAAATTAGCACTAAAGCCAAAAATTCGGATTGCATCATTATCCACAGAACAGCACTAGAAAAAAATACGAGTATGAGAAAAAATACAGCGTATACCGTGTTCTGCAACGCAACCACCATCACCGCAGCAGAAACTAGAACAATTGAAAAAACAAAGAATACGAATCCATACATCGTCATAAACAAAAAACTATTTCTTAATGCTGATTTTTTATTTTATTCCCGTTTCCAAAAACGGAGTTTTCAGATGAACGGCTAATTTAACAGATCACTACTTATCGGCTACTTGTATTTTTGATCCCTTTTAAGATTTCTCGTAATTTCCTTTTCATATATATCTCCAATCATCAGCAATTTTTCCTTGGTCAAAATATTTTCTCCACGATTCTTGATGCTATAGTGCATCTCTGTCGTTAATACAATAGCATCAACAGGACATGATTCTTCACAAAATCCACAGTAAATACATTTAAATATATCGACATTGTAAACCGTTGTCTTTCGAGAACCATCCCCTATTCGGGGAGCTGATTCGATAGTAATAGCCAAAGCAGGGCATACCGCTTCACATAACTTACAAGCAATGCAACGTTCCTCTCCGTTTGCGTAACGCCGTAAAGCCAGCATACCACGAAAACGAAATGATCTGGGAACTTCTTCTTCGGGATAGTGAAGAGTTATCTTTTTCTTACAAAAATAACGAAAAGTTAAAACAAGCCCTTTTACAAGCTCTGAAAATGTAAAATTTTTAATAATTTTAATGATTTTTCTTTTAAAACGTTCCACAGTAAATACTACGATACTAGAACCTTACTAAAAATCCCAATACAATTACCCATACCAATGCTACAGGTATCAAAACTTTCCAACACAAACGCATAATTTGATCATATCGATATCTCGGAAATGTTGCTCGTATCCAAAAATAAATAAAAATAAAAATAGAAGATTTTAGCGCAAACCACACTATTTCAGGTACCCAAGAAAAAAAAGTGCTAAGAATTGGAATTCCCTGGAAAGGAGACAACCAACCACCTAGAAACATAATGGTTGTAATTCCTCCCATTAAGATCATGTTGATATATTCCACTAAAAAGAAAAGCGCAAAAATAATTCCAGAACATTCCACATGAAAACCTGCGACAATTTCAGATTCTCCTTCTGCCACATCAAAAGGAGCGCGATTTGTTGCCGCTACGGCTGTTACCCAATAGACCGCAAACAACGGTAGCAATGGTAACCAAAACCAATGCCACATTCCTCCAGACTGCCGAAAAACAATTTCTCGCAAATTCATAGTTCCCGCTATGGTGAGAACACCAACGAGAACAAAACTCATTGGAATTTCATAGGAAATCATCTGCGCTGCTGCACGCAGCGCCCCAAAAAAGGCGTACTTAGAATTCGACGCCCAACCAGCAATTACAACCCCATAAACTTCTAGAGAAGTTACAGAAAATAAAAACAACAGACCCGCATTTACATCGGCCAATACCCATTTCTTAGAAAATGGAACGATTGCCCAAGAAACCAGAGTAGGTACCAATGATAAAATCGGGGCACTAACATAAAGATACCGATTTGAAGCGGTGGGAATAATAATTTCTTTAGAAAGCAATTTAATCGAATCTGCAATAGGCTGTGCAAACCCCAGAAATCCCACACGATTTGGTCCTACTCGAGATTGCATATATCCAATAATCTTTCGCTCAGCGAACGTCAAAAAGGTAGTTACAAGCATTAATGGAACTAAAACAATGAAAATTTTGACGACTACCAAAGCCAAGAAAACCCACTGATTCGACACTATTTGCTTCTCTTTAGAATAATTTCCGATTCCGCTCGACCAAAACCCGCTGTTTGATTCAATCCCGATGCTAAAAATACCGTATTATTTGCTAATCGATCTTCTATCACCAAAGGCAGAGTAATGCAATGTTGGTCTTGTATCGCAGAAATTTGATCTCCTGCTTTAAATCCTAATCGAGAAGCGGTCTTATAATTGAGTCCTATAGAAGAAGAAAACATCTGATTTTTCAAAGTTTTTTGCAATGGATTGGAACGGCGTACCAAATTATCCGTTCGGACCATAGGCCATGGCGCTAAACGCGTCAGCACAGAATTTTTTTTCTGCAATTTTAAAACACATTCAGAATTCAATGCAAAAAATGAACGATTTTTTTCTTCTGTACAGACTGTCTTCTCTTCATCCCACGAAAGCTCTGGGATAATTTGGGAAATTTCATGACGTACGTCTTGAATTTTTTTATAGCCGAATCCCGGCAACTCAAAGCAATTTCCAAGTACTCTAAATACCTTCCATCCAGTTTGTGCATTCTTTTCAGGCACGCCTGCCGCCGAAAATAACTGCATACGACCTTCAACATTCACAAACGTTCCTTCCGATTCAGAAAAAGGCGCTATAGGCAATATAATATCCGAATAATCTTTCATTTTTGCATTGGTAAATGTAGTCAAGGACACAACAAGTTCAGCATCTCTTAATGCGCGAATAGCTGCTAAAGGATAAGAACAATCCAATTCAAGTTCTAAATTTAGTATAAAATAAGCTTTTAATCGGTGTTCCATTAGCATCTTTTTCGCATCCAGTCCTACTGTAGTCAGTCGTCTGCCTGCAGGTCCTCGATGCGGTATTGCACCAACTAACCAAGCTCCAGCACTATTTGCTCCTTCGGTAAGGAAACCTACATTTGCTCCACTTTGCCGTCCGATGAATTGAGCAAGAGCTCTGATGGCAGACGAATTTTTATGACGTAATGCGTGTTCTCCCAGTAAGATTACGGATTTTTTGGAATTTTTTAAAACTTCTGCAATAATTTTTGCTTTTTTTTCTGGGCGAACCTCTTCTAAAATTGTAGGGATATTGTTTCCTACCATTTTGGCAACTTGAGCTAAGGCATTCGGCAATTCCATAAGTGACACAATCATTTTTTCCTTAAGAGTAAAGATAAATGGGAAGTCCATAGGATTAATAGCTAATACCGAAGCTTTTTTGGCATGAGCTTTATTAATTCGATGACTGAGTAAAGGTTGCTCAAAACGGATATTGGATCCTACTAACAAAATGGCGTCCATCTCTTCAATTTCAGCAATAGAAATCCCTAAGTTAGGAAAAACTGCAAAATTCTCTTGATCACGAAAATCTTGCCAACGCACTCTATGGTCAATATTGGCGCTTCCTAATCCTCGAAACCATTTTTGAAACAAGTAAAGATCTTCTACTGAAGTATTGGGCGATACAAGTGCTCCTAATTGATGCACTTCGTTTCTCTCAATAAAAGATCGGGTACGATCTTTAACAATTTGTAAAGCTTTCTCCCAAGAAACTGTTTTCCATCCTGTTTTTTCCTTTATTTGGGGTTGATAAATACGTGTGGGATGACAAAGTCCAAAATGACTAAAACGATCCCGATCACTCATCCACGTTTCGTTTACCATTTCGTTTTCTCGAGGAACAGAACGTACAATTTCATGTTGAGGAGAAAATTCCTTACACCGACTGTGCAAGAAAATGTTGCCCCCCACACAATCATGCGGCGCTATAGTAGGAATTTCACAAAATTCCCAACCCCGACCACGATATTGTGCCGGTTTGTCCGTTAATGCCCCTACGGGGCAAATATCAATAACATTTCCGGATAGTTCTGATTGTATCAAGTACTTGATATAAGCTGATATTACAGATTTTTCACCACGATTAATCACTCCAAATTCAGGAAGCCCAGCAATTTCTTCTCCGAACCGAACACAACGAGTACATTGAATACAACGAGTGATTTCAGTTTTAATTAATGGACCAATATCTTCACTAAAAACAGTCCTTTTTTGTTCTACGTAATCGGAACGCGACCGACCAAAACCCATCGACAAATCTTGCAACTCACACTCACCTCCTTGATCACAGATCGGACAATCCAATGGATGATTTATCAACAGAAATTCCATCACAAATCTCTGAGCTTCTATAACCTTTTGGGATTTGGTAAGCACTTTCATTCCAGGAGTAACCAGAGTTGCGCACGCAGGCAGTAGTTTTACGATTCCTTGAACTTCGACTAAACACATTCTGCAGTTGGCTGCTATAGACAATTTTTTGTGATAACAGAAACTTGGTATATAAATACCTATTCTATCCGCAGCTTCGATAATAGAAACTTTTTTCTCTACCGTTATTTTCTTATTGTCTATCTCGATTTCGAACATGTTTTTCGTTTCTCACAAATGAAACCTGCTCTCGATACGTACTTACACCACACACCTCCCGTATTGTATGTGGTACAGAAATTCGTCGTAAAAATGTTTGAGCATTCCGGTAACAGGCCATGAAGCGGCTTCTCCAAAAGCGCAAATGGTACGACCTTCGATACCTCGAGCTATCCGACCAAGCTGTATTAAATCTTGTTTAGTTCCTTCTCCTGTTTCAATTCGATAAACTAGACGATACATCCACCCTGTACCTTCTCGACAAGGCGTACATTGACCGCAGGATTCGTGCATATAAAATTTGGAAATACGTTGCAACACTCCTACCATACAAGTAGAATGATTCATTACAATAACACCTCCAGAACCCAACATAGATCCTACTTCTGCGATTCCATCAAAACTCATAGTAGCTTTCATTATAATTCCAGCTGGAAGTACAGGCATTGAGCTACCTCCAGGAATTACCGCCTTTAGCTTACTACCCCTGAGCATACCTCCCGCCATTTCTAGTAAATCAGAAAACGGGGTGCCTAAAGGTACCTCATAGTTTCCTGGTTTCTCTACATGTCCACTCACAGAAAAAATTTTAGTTCCTCCATTTTTTGGTATCCCTAAATTGGAAAACCATGTTCCTCCTTTTTCTAAAATCACCGGTATAGAGGCAAAAGTTTCAGTATTATTAATAATACTAGGGTATCCATACAATCCAAAATTAGCAGGAAAAGGCGGTTTGAATCGAGGCCACCCTCTTTTTCCTTCTAAAGAATTTAAAAGAGCTGTCTCTTCACCGCAAATGTACGCACCAGCACTAAAATGATTGTAAATTTCGATATCGATTCCTGAATTTAAAACGTCCTTTCCAATAAACCCAGCGTCTCGCGCTTCTAATAACGCTTGCTCACACCGATTGAAAGGCTCCCAAAATTCTCCACGTAAAAAATTATAACCAATTTTCACCTGTAATGCATAACAAGTGATTGCAATTCCTTCCAATACTTGGTGAGGATTAAATCGCAAAATATCACGATCTTTGAATGTTCCTGGTTCGCTTTCATCGGAATTACAAATAATATATTTTTGTTCCCGACTGTTGCATGGAAAAAGCTCCCATTTTAGTCCTGTTAAAAATCCGGCTCCTCCTCTGCCTCGTAAACAAGAAATCTTAATTTCGTTAACAATCTGTACAGGAGGTATTTTTTCTCTAAGAATTTTTTGTAATGCTGTGTAACCTCCGACACTCTCATATGCTTTCAGTGTCCAAGGTTTGGATAAATGTAGAGTGCGATAACAAACTGCATTAAGAACCATTTCTTTTCGTCCTTCGTTCTAATTTGTCAATTAAGGTTAATATTTTTTTCGGAGTTAAATTTTCATAACACTCACGATCATTAATCTGACATACAGGAGCTCCTCCGCAAGCAGCTATGCATTCTACACTTTTTAAAGTAAACAGACCGTCGGAGGTGGTTTCATCAATATCAATTCTTAATCGATCTTTGACACACAAGACGATTGCATCGCTTCCCCGCAAGAAACAAGATATGTTTTGACAAATTCCAATTTTGTATTTTCCAATTGGTTTCAAATTGAACATATCGTAAAAAGTAGCCACTTCATAAACCCATATTTTTGGTAGGTCTAAGTAATTCGAAACAGCTTCTATTGACGTTGCGCTTAACCACCCACCGTTTTGTCTCTGTACAAACAACAATGCTGGTACAACAGCCGATCGTTTTTGATCGTTTGGATATTTTTTCAGCCAGAGGTCAATTTCTTTTTTCACTTCTGTACTGATAACAAATGGAGCAGAATCAATTTTTTGTTCCATTAACGGTCTATTTCACCAAAAACAATATCAATACTAGAAATGATAGCGACCAAATCAGAAATCATATGCCCTTGGCACATTTCATTTATTGCGGCCAGATGAGGATAGCTTGCCGCCCGCACTTTAACACGATAAGGCTTATTGGATCCGTCGGAAATAATGTACACTCCAAATTCACCTTTAGGTTGCTCTACAGCAGCATAAGACTCCCCTTCAGGGACAATATAACCTTCAGTAAACAATTTAAAGTGGTGAATGAGCGCTTCCATATCTCGTTTCATAACTTCGCGCTTCGGTGGAACAATTTTATGGTTATCGATTACTACAGGACCAGGATTTTTTTGTAGCCAATCTATACACTGACGCATAATGTGGTTTGATTGACGCATTTCTTCAATTCGTACTAAATAACGATCGTAACAATCACCTTTACTTCCAATAGGAATATCAAAATCTACTCGGTCATAGGCCGCATAAGGTTGTTTTTTTCTAAGATCCCATGCGACACCGGATGCACGCAACATCGGTCCAGTAAAACCCAATTGTAAAGCTCGTTCTGGAGAGACAATTCCAATATCCACAGTACGTTGTTTCCAAATTCGATTGTCTGTCAGTAGCGTTTCGTATTCATCTATTAATTTAGGAAATCGCTCAGTAAAATTCCAAATAAAATCCAATAAAGAACCCGATCGAGCTTTATTCAATTTTTTAACTTCCTTTTCGCTGTGCCAGTATGAAGGTTTATATTTTGGCATACTGTCTGGTAGATCCCGATAAACACCACCCGGACGATAATAAGTAGCATGCATCCGAGCACCAGATACAGCCTCATAACAATCCATCAAGTCTTCTCGTTCACGAAAACAATAAAGAAAAACAGTCATTGCTCCCATATCCAAAGCATGAGCGCCTAACCACAATAAATGATTCAATATTCGTGTAATTTCATCAAATAGCGTGCGAATATATTTCGCACGAATTGGCGGTTCGATTTCTAGCAATTTTTCAATCGCCAACACGTATCCGTGTTCATTAGCCATTGTCGATACATAGTCCAAACGATCCATATAACCAATTGTTTGATTGTACGGTTTACTTTCCGCTAATTTTTCCGTAGCGCGATGTAAAAGACCAATATGGGGATCTACTCTCCGAACCACTTCACCGTCTACTTCGATAATCAATCTCAATACACCGTGAGCCGCAGGATGTTGCGGTCCAAAATTAAAAGTGAAATTACGAATCTCGGCCATTCTTTCGTTTTTCGCTTTTGTAGCGATTGTCAGAACGCACTACTTTTGGCACTAGTATTCGAGATTGAATACTTACAGGATCATAAACACAACGTTGTTGTGTTGCATCATAGCGAAGTTCAACCTTTCCAATCAAGGGAAAATCCTTACGAAAAGGATAACCAATGAAACCATAATCGGTCAACAATCGTCTCAAGTCGGGATGACCTTCAAAAACAATACCAAAAAGATCAAAGGCCTCTCGCTCATACCAATTCGCCGATTTCCACACCGTAACAACGGAAGGTACAGTCGGAGAATCGCTATCAAGATAAACTTTTATCCTCAAACGATGATTATGACGTAGCGATAGTAAATGATAAACAGAAGCGAATCGGGGTTGTTTCTTATTCCAAACCATTTCTTTTTTCTGTATCTCTCTTTGCGAGCCTCGAGAAAAACCTGTATTTTTTGTTTCTTCAGTACGCCATTCGCCGATGCCGTATTCTAGATAATCCACACCACATACATCCAATAGTAGCTCAAAATGGAACTCGGGTTCATCTCGTAAAGCTGTACATACTTCCAGAAGACGATCAGGAGACAATTCTATTGTAGGCATATCAAATTTTTGATTTAGATTCTTTATAAGATTCGAAAAACGGTCTGCGATGACCTCAATTAAATTCTTATCGGACATCCTTCCTTTCCTCCCAAATCTTTTCGATCGAATGTATTTTTATATCGAATCTTATTTCTTAGCTGCATAATGCCGTAGAACAAAGCTTCTGCCGTAGGAGGGCAACCTGGAACATACAAATCTACTGGTACAATGCGATCACAACCTCGCACTACAGAATATGAATAGTAATAATACCCCCCTCCGTTTGCACAGGAACCCATAGAAATCACCCATCGAGGTTCAGCCATCTGATCATAAACTTTACGTAGCGCAGGAGCCATCTTATTACACAATGTACCGGCCACAATCATTACGTCAGCTTGACGAGGGCTAGGGCGAAACAATCCCGCTCCAAAACGATCCAAATCGTAGCGAGAAGAAGCACATTGCATCATCTCAATTGCACAGCACGCAAGTCCAAACGTCATAGGCCATAGAGAATTGCTACGAGCCCATCGAACTAAATCGTCAATTGACGTAAGAAGAAATCCTTCTCTATTTAAAAATTGTTTCATTTACTTTTTCAAATCCACTCCAATCTAGAGCGCCACATTTCCATTCATAAATAAACCCAATCACCAAAATTGTCAAAAAAACCATCATTGCCCAGAATCCCAGATAACTAATGTGACGTAAAACAACTGCCCATGGAAATAAAAAGGCAGTTTCTGTATCAAAAATAACAAAGAGAATAGCCACCAAACAAAAACGAACATTAAAAGGTGCTCGGGCGTCCTGAAAAACCTCGAAACCACATTCGTAAGGAGACAATTTATCTCTATACGATTTATGGGGTCCTAATATCCAACCTATTATCAGAGCAAGTACTCCAATAAAGACACTGATTACAATAGACACCAGAATTGGAAGATAATGAAACAACATACAAAGATTCTCGATTCCAAAAAATCAAAAAGTCTCAACAAAAAAATTATCCAAACTCTCCATATAGAATGGAGTATAATGTATCGACTGTAAATCCCTCTGAGGGAGAAAAAATTTGGTGCCGAAGACCGGACTCGAACCGATACGGATTTTCCACTGCCCCCTCAAGACAGCGTGTCTACCAATTCCACCACTTCGGCATAAAAGCATCCCTAACTTCGTTTGATCCTTAAAAAATCTTCAACAGATCTTTTCCCATAAAGTATCCCATTGTGTCTCGCATTCAAAGGATGCGAGGCCAAATAACTCAGACCAATACTTGTGATAAAAAAACCAGCTGCTAAGACAATCGTTGCCTTTACCAAAAAAGGAGTTGCCCCTACGCTTCCAAACATAGTGTCAGACGTTCTTCCACCGAAAGAAGCACTTGTATTGGCTCCTTTCCCACGCTGCAACAACACCAACCCGGTCAGAAAAACTGAAACCAAAACGTGGACAATTAGTGCAATTAATTGCATTGTTCCCCTATTTGCAAGAACTGTTCTGCCTGTAGAGAAGCTTTTCCCACCAAAACACCATCAACATTTGACATTTGAAAAAAATCTTTCGCATTGCTAGATTGTACACTACCTCCATACAAAATTCGCGTACTTTCGGCTAATACAATATCGCATAGTTTCAATTGTTCTCGAATAAAAGTGTGAATTGTCTCCACTTGAACCGGAGTGGCACTTTCGCCAGTTCCAACAGCCCATATAGGTTCATAAGCGATTATGATTCCATACAACGGAATTGAATTCTCGTGCATACGCAACACAATCGCAAGCTGTTCTCGAATAACTTCCAACGTTTTTCCTTCCGCACGTTGTTCTTTAGTTTCTCCAATACACAGTACAGGAAAAATTCCATTCTCCACAGATTTCTGTATTTTTTGAATCACAGATTTATTTTTCTCTTTATACAATCTTCTCCTTTCAGAATGACCGACGATAACATATCGACACGAAAAATCTCGCAACATAGTTGCTGACACTTCACCTGTATAAGCTCCATCTTCATATTCAGAAACATTTTGGGCTCCCCAGACAATCTGAGTTTGTACCAGCACTCTTTTACATTGTGGAATGAAAAGATAAGGAGGAAAAACAGCTAACTCTGCCGTTTCTACACGACCGCAACCGTATTTTAAATCTTCCAGCAGCTTAGTGACTTTCTTAAAAGTTCCGTGCATCTTCCAATTTCCTGCTATAAACAGACGACGAAACAAACTATACCTCCTACACTAACACTAAATCTGTAACATACGAAACTTCGGTTCTAAATTCTTAAAGACAAAATAATAAAAAAATTCAAAACAACAAACGCTGAATACTGCGAATGTAGTAGCGGATGCACAGAACAACGGAGCGGACGGGACTCGAACCCGCGACCCCCGGCGTGACAAGCCGGTATTCTGACCAACTGAACTACCACTCCTCTACAACCTGTTTGAACGAACAAAAGACAAATATATTTTTAGTACCTTAAGTTACAACACCAAAACAATCGAGCGCTACAGAAGACATGGGTGCTGAGGGACTCGAACCCGCGACATCCGCCTTGTAAGGGCGACGCTCTACCAACTGAGCTAAGCACCCAAAGCCCCATTTCCAACCTTTATATTTATTATCGTCTCAGATTACGTCATTTGGGGGGATGAGAAAATAACAAATTGTTGAATTAATCGATCGACATGCCTTCTTTTAAAGCTTCCTTAAGCTTCTTACCTGCTAAAAATCTTACTACTGTTCTAGCCGGAATTCGTATAGGTGCTCCCGTTTGCGGATTCCTGCCCATTCGAGCTGAACGTTGACTCACTTTAAAGCTTCCGAAATTGACCAAAACTACATCTTTGTGCTTTCGCAAAGATTCTGTTACAGATCTAATAAACGTATCTAAAACCTGAGTCGCCGTATTTCTTGAAACGTTGACCGATTTTGTTATGTTTTCAATAAGATCATTTTTATTCATAAATCTCCTCAAAATTCCGTATCAATTTGTAATATAACGAGTTTTTCCCTTTCCTTGATTTCTCAAGGTTATCAATTGCCTTCCCCGACTGTCAAGAACGTAAAAGTTTTATTTTTCAAGCAATCAAAGTAATACTCATTTCTCCAAGATCAAGAATTTCGTTACTCCAAATTGCTTCCTCCTATCGTCAAAGCATCGACCTTGATAGTTGGCTGTCCAACTCCAACAGGTACCGACTGCCCCGATTTTCCACATATCCCTATTCCTGAATCAAGAGACATATCGTTCCCTACCATCGATACTTTAGTCAATACATCAAGTCCATTGCCAATTAACGTAACTCTTTTAACAGGTCTTGTAATTTTTCCTCTATTTATTAAGTAGGCTTCACTAGTAGAAAAAACGAATTTTCCGGAAGTAATATCAACTTGACCTCCGGAAAAATCCACGGCATATAGTCCTTTTTCTACCGAAGAAATAATATCTCGTACATCGCTTTTTCCAGGCAAAAGGTACGTATTTGTCATACGAGGAAGGGGTAAATGCGCATAAGATTCTCGTCGGCCATTTCCTGTTGGTTTCATTTTCATCAGACGCGCATTATGACGATCTTGCATGTAATTCTTTAAAATCCCTTTTTCGATCAGAACTGTTTTTTGTGTTACCGTTCCTTCGTCGTCTATACCCAAAGAACCCCGTTTTCCCGGGATTGTTCCGTCATCTACTATTGTACATAAAGAAGAGGCTACCCGCTGATTCATTTGTCCACTGAAAGCGGAGGTTCCTTTACGATTGAAATCACCTTCTAAACCGTGTCCAACAGCTTCGTGCAGGAGAATTGCTGGCCATCCAGGTCCTAAGACTACCGGAAAAATACCAGCCGGGGCGTCTTCAGCTCTCAAATTTTGATAGGCCTGTTGAATAGCTTTATCGGCATACAAATAAGCAGTAGATAAAAACATTTCATAACCGCACCGAGCTCCACCTCCTCCAAAACCTTGCTCTCGAAATCCATTATGTTCTAGTATGACTCGAACTTGTAAATGCACTAACGGTCGCACGTCAGCCGCTATCAGTCCTTCGTTATTTAAAACTAGCATAGTTTCATACCGTCCCGTTAAATTAACAACTACGTCTTTCACATGGGAATTTCTGGATCGCGTGTATTCATCAATACCTTGCAATAATTTGATTTTTTCTACAGTAGTCATAGAATTTATAGGATTCAGTGAAGAATAAATAGGTTTACTGGATGTTTTATTTGGGGTGTCTCCAAAAAAAAGAGTAAATCCTCTAGTGGAATGGGCAATACCTTTTGCAGAATGTACCGCTCTTAACAGAGTCTTTTCATTAATATCGTTAGCATAAGAAAATCCGATTCTTTCTCCACTAACAACTCGTAGTCCAAATCCCTGATCAACGGAGAAAGCTCCATTTTTTATAATACTTTCTTCTAACATCCAATTTTCCTCTTGTACGCTTTGTAAGAAGATATCGGCGCTATCAACAGAAGGCCCCATAACGCAACCTATAGCTTTTTCCAGATCGCTAGTATTGAGACTGAAAGGTGTTAAAAGAGAATGCGTAGCAATTTGTATTGGGTTCTCATTAATCAAATCAATCTAATCCTCCTTCTAGAACAAAAACCTCGTCTTTATTTCTCGTTTCAGAAAAATAACCGGGTGGCCACTTTAGTACAAACACCAAAAATCCTAGGCTGCATCTACAGTCGAATCTTAATCTTCTCTAGTCTCTTGCTCTAGTCTCTTAGAGACGAAAGGAAAAAACGAGAAATGGACTTATGGTTTCAAAAACTTCCTTTTTCTATTTATTATACTGTGCTGTACCGTACAAATTCTAACACCTATCAATCCAATTTAAACCGGTGTTGATAGTTATTTAGTAAAAATCGCAAAGACGGCCAAAAGAGCGTTGTGCTTATAATAGACATCCAATATTTTCCAGTCAATACAGCAGAGTCTGTTATCACTACAATCCAATATTGGAATATGCAATTTATTGTTGTGCCAATTAAAACCAGTATTATTTGTTGCCAAATAGCAGAGCTATAGGTAAAGAGCTGGAAGCGAATAAAAAAATAAGAAAGACAAGTAAAAGCTAATGCGTGTCTTCCTAAAACATTTTCTTTGAGTAAATCAAGAAAAAGACCTACCGTAAAAGCTGTTCCAATTCCTACTTGATAAGGAGTAGTGGAAATCCAAAACACAAGAATCATAAAAACCCATGAAGGCTGATACCAGATCGTCCATGTAGGAAAAGGAAGAATAGTCATTATCATTCCCATTAGGAAAGTAAATCCTATCAAAACACTTTTTTTAAAATAATTTTCTTCCATTTTTTATTTGGGACTTGTTTTTATAGATAAAAGGTGTTTGTTTTTTCTCATACGGAATTTATTTTTCTTTCTTTTTTGGGCCATACCAACAACACTTGTTGTAACTGATTTAAACGTGCTGACGGTTGGAGAGTAATTGCAATAAAACGATTAGACAAATTGTACACTATCTGAGAAACTACACCGACCGGATATCCCATTGGATAGCAAAATCCGAGTCCAGAAGAAATGAAAAGATCACCTTTTCGAATGTCGCTAGTATCGGTAACGTTAATTACCGATAGATTTCTAGAATTTCCTGTACCAACCGCAACAGCATGTACACCGTTTCGGTAGTCCTGTATAGGAACAGCACTTCTTGGATCAGAGATCAACATAATCTCGCTGGTTAATGGGTTCACTCGAACTACTTGCCCGACGATTCCATGAGCGTCCAAAACAGGTTGTCCTACATAAATACGGAATCTTGACCCTTTGTCAATTACAACTCTTTGTAAATTGGAATCTAGAGTTATAGACAACAACTGTACGAGCAATACTCGAAAAACATCCAATTGAGAAGTAGATTCTAGTAATTTTCGCAATTGGGTATTTTCCCGCTTAAGAGCTAAAAATTTTTGCAATCTTGCTTCTAGCAACCATTCATAAGTTCGTAGATGCGTGTTTTCTTCTATTAAAAGTTGCTGAGTAGAAATATGTGCGGTAATCCAATGAATCGCTTTAATTGGAGCATCCACCAAATACTGAATAGGAAATACAATCAACAGAAGATTGTTTCTAATCTTCTGAAAAAATTCCACTTTCCAATCGAAAAAAATCAGTACAATCGATAATCCTATATAAGAGAGGACACGTAATCCGGATATCGGAGAACGTCTAAAAATTGATTTAATAATATTTCCTCTTATTTTCTCTGTTTCGATCTTTTTTTAGCGCTAATCTCGCGAAAGAAACTCTCCACCCAACGACCGCATTAACTCTAGAGCCCGTCCCCCACCACGAGCTACACAAGTGAGCGGATCTTCCGAAATTACAACAGGTAGTCCAGTTTCCTTCATCAAAAGACGGTCAATATCTTTTAACAAAGCTCCTCCACCTGTGAGTACCATACCTCGTTCTGCAATATCGGATGATAATTCAGGAGGTGCTTGCTCCAGCGCTCTGAGAACCGCACCTACTATCCCTGAAAGTGCTTCCTGAAAAGCTTCAAGAATTTCGTTATTGGTAAGACTAAAACTTCGAGGCACACCTTCTGCCAAATTTCGACCACGTACTTCAATTTCTTTGGTTTGCTTATCAGGGAACGCCAAACCGATCTCATGTTTAATGCGTTCTGCTGTAGTTTCACCAATCAATGCTCCATAGTTTCGACGTACATAACTAATAATAGCTTCATCAAAACGATCACCACCTATACGCACAGACTCGGCATATACAATTCCACTCAAAGAAATAATCGCTACTTCGGTAGTGCCCCCTCCAATATCTACCACCATAGAACCACTAGCTTCTTCAACCGGTAATCCAGCTCCCATTGCTGCCGCCATCGGCTCTTCAATCAAATAAACTTCACGAGCTCCAGCTCCTAAAGCGGATTCCTTAATTGCGCGACGTTCCACTTGAGTAGAACCGCAAGGTACACAAATCAAAACTCGGGGGCTGGGTCGTAAAAAACGTGTTTTATGGACTTTGTGAATGAAATATTGCAGCATCTTTTCAGTGACGTGAAAATCGGCGATTACACCATCTTTTAACGGACGAATGGCGATAATATTTCCAGGAGTACGACCTAGCATACGCTTGGCTTCTACTCCAACAGCCGCAACAGTTTCATATCCACCTCGTATATCTTTCCGAATAGCCACTACCGATGGTTCATTTAAAACTATGCCTCCTTGTTCAAACACGTAGATCAGGGTATTAGCCGTGCCCAAATCAATCGAAATATCGTTCGAAAAAAGACCGCGCAATTTCTTTAACATGAAGGTTTTTCCACGCATCAATCTCATGATTTTTAGAAACGAGTTTACTCTAACTGAAAATCACACCGGAAGAAAGACTCTCCATTGTGTCCGCACGGACACAATGGAGAGTCTTATGTTCTTAAATCTAAAATCTATAGGAGACTGTCTTTGGCTATTATATAATGTTTCGTTTACATATTTTAATTGACGGAGTATGGAGTACAAAATAAATGCCAAATCTGAAAAAAATTGATATTTATAAGACCGCAAATCTAGCAAAACTCATCATTTCCAAAAGTGAAGAGCAATTGCTTAAAAGCGCTTTAAATGAAATCCTTAAGTTTGCAAACAAAATGAATAAAATCAATACAATGAATACTGGACCTTTCGCACACTTTTCCAAAGAAACGCAAATATTACGAGAAGACATTGTCACTGAGACAAATCAGCGCGCTTTACTCCAAAAGAATACTTCTCGGATAAAAAATGGACTTTATGTAATTCCTGCAGTTTCTGAGAATTTGAGTTGTTAAATAAAAAATGAAATAATACGAAAAGGAAGGAATATGCATCTAAAGACTATAGTCGAATTAGGAAAGGATCTGCGCGAAAAGAAAATATCAAGTGTGGAGCTTACACGACATTTCCTTAATCGAATCAGAAAACTCAACCCAATTCTAAATTGTTTTATAACTGTAAATGAGGAACAAGCTATAGCGCAGGCTAAAACGGCTGATAAAATTTTAGCTAAAGGGGAAGAAAAACTTCTTACTGGAATTCCAATTGCCCACAAGGATATTTTTTGTACCAAAGGTGTCAAAACCAGCTGCGCATCCAAAATGCTCGAAAATTTTATTGCTCCTTACGACGCAACTGTTGTAGAGCGTTTGAAGATAGCGGGAACAATCTTAATCGGTAAGACCAATATGGATGAATTTGCGATGGGTTCCTCTAATGAAAACAGTTACTATGGATCTGTTAGGAATCCATGGGATACCAGTCGTGTTCCTGGTGGGTCTTCAGGAGGTTCTGCGGTCGCCGTAGCAGCTCGGATGGTTCCAGGAGCAACCGGAACCGATACGGGGGGTTCTATTCGTCAACCTGCTGCTCTGTGCGGCGTTACTGGGATAAAACCCACTTACGGGCGCGTATCTCGACATGGTATGATTGCCTTTGCTTCGAGTTTAGATCAAGGGGGGCCATTAACCCAAACGGCGGAAGACTCCGCCTTACTTCTCGGTATTATAGCAGCCTACGACAATAGAGATTCTACCAGTATCGAAAAAAAGACCCCTAACTACACGTCTGCTTTAAAAAGACCGCTAAAAAATCTGAGAATTGGATTGCCTAAAGAATATTTTAGCAGAGGATTAGATACAGCTGTAGTCTCGTCTATTGAGATTGTACAAAAAGAGTTTGAAAAAATGGGCGCTGTCCTAGTTGACATAAGTTTACCTCATACAAACTACGCTACACCAGTTTATCATGTACTCGCTTCTGCTGAATGTTCTTCTAATTTAGCGCGTTACGATGGTATTCGTTACGGACATCATTGTGCCGATCCCATCAACTTAGAAGATCTTTATAAACGTTCACGTACCGAAGGTTTCGGTTCTGAAGTTAAGCGTCGCATTATAGTAGGTACTTATATGCTTTCGACAAGATACTATGACTCTTTCTATCTAAAAGCACAAAAAGTTCGCTGTCTCATTAAAAATGATTTTGTAGAAGCATTTAAAAAAGTGCACACCATCTTAACTCCTGTAACACCTACTCCAGCCTTTAAGCTGGGTGAAAAAATAAAAAATCCTATTGATATGTACTTATCGGATATTTACACCATCTCTGTTAATCTTGCTGGGCTTCCTGCTATCGCATTTCCATCAGGATTTATTGATCAATTGCCTATTGGGGCTCAATTGATTGGAGACTATTTCGAAGAATCGCTGTTGTTAAATATGGTACATCGTTATCAACAAGAAACCGATTGGCATAAAAAATTACCGAACGGAATTGAATTGGAATAGCGTAGGATGGAATGGAAGTCTATTATTGGTTTAGAAGTACACGTACAATTGCGGACAAAATCGAAAATTTTTTCCGGTTCTCCTACAGCTTATGGGTCTGAATCAAATACACAAGCCTGTGCAATAGATCTGGGATTTCCTGGAATTTTACCTGTCCTAAACAAGGAAGCAGTTAGATTAGCAATTCGTTTTGGTTTATCTATTCGAGCGGAAATTGCAAAGCGTTCTGTTTTTTCTCGAAAGAACTATTTTTATCCCGATCTGCCAAAAGGCTATCAAATAAGTCAGCATACTTTGCCTATTATTAAATCTGGTTACTTAGATATTGAAACTAAGAAAGGAGTTTTTAAACGTATCAGAATTGCTCGTGCGCATCTGGAAGAAGACTCAGGAAAATCCATTCACGTGGATGGTTATTCCGGTATCGATTTTAATCGTGCAGGTATGCCTCTATTGGAAATTGTTTCCGAACCGGACATACACTCTGCTGGAGAAGCATTGATTTATCTAAAAACTTTACATACGTTAATCCGTTACATTGGGGTTAGTGACGCTAATATGCAAGAAGGCGCTTTTCGCTGCGATGTCAACGTCTCTTTAAATCCGAAGGAGGAAACAAAATTCGGAGTACGAACGGAAATTAAAAATATAAATTCATTTCGATTTGTTGAACGCGCAATTCTTTTTGAAATTTCCCGTCAAAAAAAATTGTTGAAATCCGGAAAAAAAATTGTACAGGAGACTAGATTCTACAACTCAGTTCACGATAAAACTCAATCAATGCGCACTAAAGAAACAGAACATGACTACCGATACTTTCCAGACCCAGATTTATTGCCTCTTGAAATCACAGAAGAATTTATCAGTTCAATCGAGAATGAACTTCCTGAATTGCCAGAGGAAAAACGCCACCGATTGCAAAGTAGTTACGATTTGGACAACTACAGTGTCACATTGCTTACTCAAAGTATAGATGTTGCCAACTATTTTGAAAATTTATTAAAAATAAACAGTTCAATTTCCCCGAAGCTAATCGTCCGTTGGATTACTGGAAATCTTGCAGCTGCTTTAAACAAAAACAACCTTGAAATCAGTAAAAGTCCAATCAGTGCCGAAAAATTATCAGGACTTCTGCAGAGAATCTCGGATAATACATTGTCTATCGATATGGCAAAGAAAGTTTTCGACATTATGTGGAACACAAAAGAGGAGGCCGATGTTATCATTAAACGTCAGAGACTTAGAAAAATAACAGATATCGGGGATCTGGAAAGAATTATCGACACAGTCATCTTGAACAACCCCAAACAAGCGGTTGAATTTCGGTCAGGTAAAGTTTCGTTGTTTACTTTTTTTATTGGTCAGATTATGAAAGCTACTTCAGGTAGAGCTGACCCCAAGCAAATACATGCTATATTAAAAGAGAAATTGTAGTCTACTTTATTAAAATTTAAAACAGAAAACAACACAAAGTCCACCCTTCTCTATCATAATCATAGAAGAATTAAAAAGAAGAATTAAAAAACTCTGTAGTAAGTTTATTGTAGTGTTTATTTAGTGTTTCCACCACAAAGTGTCGTACCCAGGTAAATCTTTAATCACAACACCAAGAATGGCCAGTTGATCGCGAATCTTATCAGCAGATTTCCAATTTTTATTGCGTCGCACTTTATTACGAGCATCAATAAGCATTTCAATTTTTTCTGCATCTGGTGTCTTAATTTCCTGTAAAAATCGTTCAGGAGAATAAGTCAACAGACCAAAGACACTGCTCAAACGTTTTAGTTCTATTGCCAATATTCCCGCCTTTTCTATTAGATTCGCATTGCGCAGTCGATTCATTTCTCGAACCATAGCAAACAAAATTGAAAAAGCAATTGGCGTATTAAAATCATCATCCATAGCTTCGTAAAATTGATTAGTGTATGCGGAAGTTTCTCTTTCTCCCGCTAGTAGAGAAGGAAGCCCGTACATCCCTAAATAAAACCGCTCTAAAGCCAAATAGCTATTTCTCAAATTTTTCTCAGAATAATTTACAGAACTACGATAGTGACTCGACAGCAAAAAGTATCGTAATGTTTCTACATTATTATTTTCCAGTGCTTCTCGAATCGAAATAGTATTTCCCAAAGACTTTGACATTTTTATTTTATCAATTTCTAAAAGTCCTAAGTGCATCCATAAATTCACAAACTTTTTTTCTTCGGCGGCTTCCGATTGCGCAATCTCATTCTCATGGTGAGGGAATTTAAGATCTAATCCCCCTCCATGAATATCAAAAGGCTGCCCTAAGCGACTACTCGACATCGCAGAACATCCAACATGCCATCCTGGACGACCTTCTCCCCAAGGAGATTTCCATCGAGGTTCTCCTAATCTAGCTTGTTTCCATAAAACAAAATCTAACGAACTGTGTTTTCCTATATTGATCGACACCCGCATTCCGCTTCTAGTATGGAATTTATCAAGATTTCGACGCGATAACTTACCGTATTCAGAAAATCTACAAACGTTAAAGTAAACGTCTCCGTTTTTCCCAATATAGGCATACTGCTTCTCAATCAATTTTTCTATAATTTTAATAACTTCTGGAATGTGCTGTGTTACTCGAGGTTCAATATCAGGTGGCAGAACACCTAATTTTTTTTCGTCTTCGTGTAAAACTCGAATAAATCTTTCCGATAAATCCTCTGGATTCTCTTTAAGGACTTTAGCGCTTTTGATGATTTTGTCATCAATATCAGTAATATTTCGAACGAAAGTAACTTCGTATCCACGCATTCGCAAATAACGAACAACCATATCAAAAGTAATTAATGAGCGAGCATGACCGATGTGGCTATAATCATAAACAGTAATTCCACACACATAAATTTTTACTTTTCTTGCTTCAATAGGTCTGAATACTTCTTTCTTTTTCGTAAGACTATTGAAAATTTTCACCGACAAACCTCTCGTAATCGCTTATATACAATTCGATCGTCCATCAATATGATCAATTTAGATAATTCAGGACCATACACCGCTCCTGTCAGAGCCAAACGCAAAGTACGATATAATATCTTCTCGTTTAAAATTAACAAGCTTTGTACATAATCGATAACAGATCGCAAGTTTCTACCAAATTTCTTAAACCCTTCCAAAGCTACTTCGCAATAGTGTTTCTCTGTCTTCTGTAGTTTCTCTCGAATAGTAGTCAAAGGAAAATTTCTATCGAAACAAACAGTTGCCCAATAGTCGACATCTTGAGGGAACATTACGTTGGGCTTTATTGTCTCTAAAAATACATTAAATTTACCGTTCGGAATTTTCGATTGCAATACTTCTCTGCTTCCCATAATCCATTTCCAAAAGCGATTCTCTGACAATTGTGCTACAGCTTTCTTTTGCCAATAGTTCAGTTGTTTAATGTCGAATGTGGCAGGAGATTTATTAAGATACTCAACATCAAATTCTTTAGACAAATCGAATAACGACAAAAGTTCATTGCTCTTGTAATAATTTCCTAAACGGGCCAAACAGTTTATTATTGCTTCGGGCAAATAGCCTGTTTCACGCAGATTTTTAAGACTATAACTCCCATAACGTTTAGATAAAGGGATACCGCCAAGCTCTATAATTAACGAAGTGTGCCCGTAAACAGGGATAGGCAATCCTAATGTTTGTAAAATTAAAAGTTGTCTTGGAGTGTTAGGTAAATGATCTTCTCCGCGCAATACATGCGTAACTTTCATCAAAGCATCGTCAATGGCATTACAAAAAACAAAAGGTGAAATACCATTAGCCCTATGGATAATAAAATCTCCAATATCATTGGTATGATATTTTTGTTTGCCTCTAACAAAGTCAATAAAAGTGACTTCTTCGTTGTCGGGTACACGAAAACGCACAGCAGGACGTAATCCTTCAGATAATTTTTTTTCTATTGTTTCCGAAGATAAGGAACGACAAGTACCAATATAACGTTGCGGATTTCCAGACAACTTTTGGATTCTACGAGAAAACGTCAATTGCTCTTCATTACAAAAGCAAAGATACGTACATTCCATATCTTTTAATTGTTGGTAGTAGCTGTTATAAAGCAATTGCCTTTCAGATTGACAATACGGACCATTGCCTCCATCTTTATCGGGACCTTCCTGCCACTTCAACCCCATCCAATACAAATCTTCTTGTAGACTTTTTCTAAACGTATCTCTTGAGCGTTCAATATCAGTATCTTCGATTCTGAGCAGAAATACCCCTTTTTTACTTTTTGCAAGCAGAAAATTAAAAAGGGCTGTTCTAATATTCCCAAGATGCATAAGACCAGTGGGGCTGGGACAAAAACGACTCTTAACCATTATACTTTTCAAGACACATCATTATGACAATTTTTAATTATTTTTCCAATATCCGTTGGTACGGCGTAATTAGAAAACTTACTTTCTTTAGTGATGCATCATATAAACTCTAAATATTTTTATTACGAGGGTTTGTTTGTTCGGAAAGTGAAAACGAATAGGAACAATTAATAATAAACCCTAGTAAAATTACAATAAAGTGTAAAATCAACAAACTCTACTCGTTTTCGATAATATAATTCGAAGGTTTCTTCGAGGTCCATAACATCTTTTCTTTAACGTACGGAAAGAAAAAACACCAAATTAGTAACTTTGTTCTCTCAAGAACAGATCGTGATTTTGTAATAGAAAAACGATCTGCAAAAAATACAGAAGTGAATTTAATAGAAGATTCGACAGTTATTTTCATTATACGAAAAATCCGTTTTGCCATCGGTACAAAACAGCGCGGTATTTTTTATTAGATAATTTCTCGCAATTCGTTTTCCTTTTACGTTAATTTCCATCTCGCGCGTTGATAATTAGCGTCTTGATTTCTTTAACGGCTTTAATTAATCCAATAAAAACGGCACGGGAAATAATACTATGACCGATATTTAATTCACCAATTACTGGAATAGCTGCAATGGGTTGAACGTTGTACACCGTTAAACCGTGTCCAGCATTCACCGAAAGACCTAAACTATGCGCATAATTTGCTATGGAAACAATTCGTTCCAATTCTTTTCTTTGATCATAAAGAGTCCTTGCATTGGCAAAACAACCTGTATGAATTTCAACAGTAGAAACTTTACAAGACTTCGCAGCGTCAATTTGCGCCTTAACTGCATCGACAAATAGAGATACCTTCTTAATACCTATATGTGCGAGACGAATGCAAACTTTTTCGATGTTCTTTTCTTGACCAACAACGTCTAAACCTCCTTCTGTCGTTAATTCCTCTCGTTTTTCGGGAACAAAACAACAATATTCAGGTTTTACTTCTTCAGCAAATTGTATAACAGTTTCCTCTACTGCCATTTCTAAATTCAGTGGAACCTTCTTCTTCTCCAATTTTCGTTTCAGATTGCGTATATCGTTTTCTTGGATATGACGCCGGTCTTCACGTAAATGCAAAGTAATAATATCGGCACCGGCTTCAACTGCAATTAGGGCCGCTGTAACGGGATCCGGATAGTTGGTCTTTCGTACTTGTCGTAATGTAGCCACATGATCGATATTTACACCTAAACGAACCAAAGTAATGTGCTCCTTTTCTTAATTTATTATCTACGGGAATTTTGACCTGCAGTAGATAGATCTTAGCGCAGCAATTTCTGAGTTTTAAGGGGATTTTTTCCAAGAAAACCCCTCAACACCAGACGCATTAAACGTCTAATTTCTCTGACCAGAATTTTATCTGAGAACACTTCCTCTCGCAAGGCGAGCAGACTTTTTCCTGAAAATACGTCTAATTTTCCTCGTCCTTTATTACAAGACAAAAATCCTTGGCCAGGGATGTACTGATAAAATTGATTCTCCTCGAATGGGATTCTTTCAATATCACAGTCTAAAGACAATCCATACCCAATTTGTTCTAATAGCTGCTTTTCAAAAATTCGCAAAGAAATGTCCACATATCCTCTAGATAGTTGGTCTAATGCGTTCTTATAATAATAGAATAAATAATTGTCCGGATCGTCCAAATGCAAAAAACGTAATACTAATTCATTTAAATAGAAACCACACAATAAATCTGTTCCTTCTAAAAAATATGGAATTTCATTCGATTCCACTGCCCCTAAAAATTTTAAGTTTTCTCGACCCGACCAAGAGATAAGAAAAGGAGAAAATAATTCTAATTTTCCCTTATATCGAGAGTTTAGTCCTCGAGCACTTCGTGCGAGAACAGAAATACGTCCGTAATTTAGGGTTAGGAATTCAAGAATCAGACTCGTATTTCCGTACAATTTCCGATGCAAGACAAAAGCAGGCTCTAAAACAACACGACGCACTCACCAAAACTCCCAATATAAAAGATTTCTAATCACAAAACGTATTAAAATCTTGTTTCCACCGCATCGGATAATTATTCTCTCTCAGTTTAACCCATAATTGTAAAAATATTTTTTTTCTGAATAATTTTTCCATATCAACACGCGCGGTTATTCCAACTTTTTTAATCCATTTTCCATATTTTCCTATTACAATTCCTTTTTGCCCTTCTCGTGCAACCCAAATCACAGCCGAAATACTAAGCATCTTTTCTTCTCGTTGAAACATTGAAATCGTTACTTTCAAAGAATAAGGAATTTCTCGATGTAAAAACCGCATAAGTTTTTCACGAATTGTTTCAATTGCCAAAAATTGATCGTTACGATCTGTAGTTTGTCCTGGAGAAAAACAGAAGAATGATTTTGGCATCTGATCGTTAATCTTCTGTTCTAAAATTCCAACTTGATCACCAGTTTTCACAGAAATAGGAATAATTGCACTAAACGGATGCAAAAAAGAGGTTTTTTTAATTAAAGGTAACAATTCTGAAAAGTTTTTCATGCGGTCAATTTTGTTTATAACTAAAAAAGTAGGTGTTGTAATGCTCTGAAATTGCAGTTGTTTTAATACTAAAACATCCTGTTCGTTCCAATAAGGTTCAATAACAAAAATAATGAGATCGACACCTTGTAGCGTCTTCCAAGAAATGTAATCAGAGCAATTTTTGTCATTTTCCAAATGAAACCCTGGAGTATCGATATAAGCTACTTGAATATCTCTAAAGGTTTTTATTCCTAGGATTTGGCAGCGAGTAGTTCGAGGCTTACAAGACGTGATGCTTATCTTAGAACCTACTATCCGATTGAGCAAAGAAGACTTGCCTACATTGGGTCGACCAATGATAACAGTATATCCAAAATGAGTAGAATCTCGATTTTTCACTCTCTTATTCCACTAATTCTAAAAAACGTTCAGCAGCGATTTGCTCTGCTCGCCGTCGTGTGGTGTTGGTACCCTCCGTTCTATAAGATAATCCTGCAATAAAACAAATGGCTGTAAAAATTTGCTTGTGCGGTTCTCCTTTTATTAATACTTCATAAGTAGGGAGAGGCAACTTTTTAGCTTGCGACCATTCTTGCAAACGTGATTTAGCATCTTTCCTTGGAATCAACATGGATAGATTGTTTATACGTCCACCGTACCATTGTAGTAGGCAGTGATAACATTTTTCTAATCCAGCATCAAGATAAATGGCGCCAACTACGGCTTCTAAAGCATCCGATAAAATTGACAATCTTGTTCTTCCGTTACCGCGTTCGCCCGTTCCTAAAACCAAATTTTTATCAATTCCTAAGTCAATCGACAACTGCGCCAGCACATCACCGTTAACAATGGAAGCGCGCATTTGAGTTAATTCTCCTTCTCTTGCTTTAGGATATTTTTGGTATAACTCTAGTGCAATGACAAAACCTAAAACGGCATCTCCTAAAAACTCCAATCGCTCGTTGTTGGGTGTCCCAACACTTCGGTGACTTAAAGCCATTCGTAGCAATTCAATGTTATCGAATTGATGATGCAAACTTCGCATCAACACGTCAAGTGTGCTCATAATTTTTTTAAAACGGAAGAGTTAGGGCAATCAAAGTCAATTATGACTCATAATTTCATTACAGTACATTTCCAATCCGATTCCATCGAACTCGTTTACTTGCAGAATCCCAACTGAACCAGATCCTGAAAGCTTTTCCAATTAAATTGTGTTCCGGAACAAATCCCCACTGGCGGCTGTCATCGCTGTTATCTCGATTATCACCCATTACGAAATAATGTCCAGAAGGAACTTCTAAATCGCAATAATTAGCTTCTCCTCCGAGAGATTGGAGGCAGATTTTATGTTTGATACCGTATAATTCTTCTTCTTTTACAAAAACTACAGGATATAAGAATTTCTCCCATATATCTGTATTATTTACTGTATAAAGAAGTTTTTGCTTTTGTCTCTTACCGTTGATATACAATTGCTTATTTTTATAAACGACGTGATCGCCTGGTAGTCCAATAACACGTTTAACAAAAATAATTCCCGGATTTTTAGGCCATTGGAATAAAATAATTTGTCCTCTCTCTGGTTTACCAACAGGGAGAACTTTTTTGTTAATCACGGGAAGACGCAATCCATAAGAAAACTGTTCTACTGCAATAAAATCACCCGGCATAATTGTAGGCTCTAAAGAGCCTGTGAGTACATAATAAGGTTGAATTATGAAAGACCGTACTATCCAGACAATCAATAAGGTGGGAAAAAAAATTTTACTATATCTTAATAAGATAGATACGGATTTCGAACACTTACGTTTTCTAAGGAAAAGAAAATCGAAACAAACAGCCGTTCCAGTCAATATCATAGCAATTGTCAGATAAAAAGAAAAATCAAATATCATTTTTTATTCCCAAAATGGTCAAAAACATTTCTTGAGAGACATTTACTTTTCCTATTCGCCTCATACGTTCTTTGCCAGATTTTTGTTTTTCTAGTAATTTATGTTTTCGTGTCACGTCTCCTCCACGACATCTGGATGTTACGTTTTTTCGTAACGCCTGCACTGTAGTGCGGGAAATTACTCTAGAACCGACCGCTGCTTGAATAACCACTTCAAACATTTGTCGTGAAATCAAATTTTTAAGCTGTTCTGTTAATTGGCGTCCTCGTACATAAGCTTGGTCTCGGTGTATAATAGTTGCCAAAGCGTCTATACTTTTTCCGGAAAGTAAGATATCCAATTTTACCAGATCTGCTTTTTTGAAATGACCAATACTATAATCTATAGAAGCGTATCCACGACTTACAGATTTTAAGCAATCAAAAAAACCTAGTATTACTTCACTTAATGGAACTTCGTATCTTACCGATACCTGATTTCCTAAATACAATAATTCTTTTTGAACGCCGCGTTTTTCTGCACACAACTTCAGTACCGCGCCTAAAAATTTGGAAGGTACTAGTATATTTAACACTGCAATGGGTTCTCGAATTTCAGAAATTTCAACAGTTTTAGGAAATTGATTTGGATCACCAATATACAAAACTTCGTTTTTTTTAGTTACAACCTGATAGTTTACTGTAGGTACCGTAGCAATCAATCTGAGATTGTATTCTCGTTTTAAACGTTCTTGAACAATTTCCATGTGAAGCATACCGAGAAAACCACAACGAAATCCGAATCCAACAGTATTCGAAGATTCTGGTTCATAGGATAAGGCTGGGTCATTTATACACAATCTAGTAAGCGCTCTCCGAAACGATTCATATTGATTAGGTTCAACAGGAAACAAACCAGCAAACATTCGAGGTCTCACCTTTTGGAAACCAGACAGAGGAATTTTTATAGGATTTTTGGCGTGCGTTAGCGTATCCCCCACAGGGGCGCCGAGAACATCTTTAATTCCAGCGACTACAAATCCTACCATACCAGATTTCAACACTTTTAAGATTTGGTATTTTGGTGTAAAGCACCCTATTCGATCGACATAGTAATTTTTTCCTGTCGAAAAAACTTTGATTTTATCTCCTTGAGATAAGGAACCTTCCTTGATTCGTACTAAGGACACTATTCCCAAATAGCTATCAAACCAAGAATCAATAATCAAAGCTTGCAATGGCGCCGTAGAATTTCCTATCGGTGGAGGGATAGAAAAAATAATTCGCTCCAGCAATTCCTGTACTCCTCTGCCTGATTTAGCGCTTACAGAACTTACTTGGATAGCGTTACGTATTTTGCAACCAGCAACATCTTCAATTTCTTCGATAGTACGTTCGGGATTTGCTTGTGGTAAATCAATTTTATTTAAAACCGGTAATACTGTAAGCCCTTGTTTAATAGCCAAACGATAAGTTTCTACTGTCTGCGCTTCTACACCTTGGGTAGCGTCTACTACCAACAGAGCACCTTCACAAGCTGCCAACGACCGGGACACTTCATAAGAAAAATCCGTGTGTCCTGGAGTATCAATACAATTCAATTGATAAATAGTGTCATTTCGAGATCGATAAGACAAGGAAACACTTTGAGCCTTAATAGTAATTCCACGCTCCCGCTCAATATCCATTGAATCCAATACTTGATCTTTCATCTCGCGATCAGTTAGTCCACCGCAAATACAAATGAATCGATCTGCTAATGTAGATTTACCGTGATCGACGTGTGCGATAATTGAAAAATTTCGAATAAATTTTTGAAAAATTGTGTCTGCCCAACTACTGTATTGTCGTTTTTGACGGACGTGGATGATAACACAAACTTTCAGAAGTTGTCATGGATACCAACTTGTGGGAATTTTCATTGTTCTTTATTCTTAAGCATTTTTTGCTAAGTAGTAAAAATGACCTAAAACTTAAAATTCAATGCGCGGTTCCCCTATACCTCCCTTCTTAGACTTTAGGTTAGAGCGTGTAGTTTTATTACATTGTCTTTATTTTTTTTATTCTATCTCGTCTCTCGGCAGATAACCCATCCCCATTCCGAGGACTTTACCGAAAATTCTTCACAGACACAATAACCTATAACAGACACTAACTTTTCCTCGTAATAGACCAACGGGACAGCATTCCGCTGCCAAACCGGAATTTTCCATTCTCGCATCAGTTCTTTTAACAAAGAACTCTTCTTTCTTCCTACAGGAGAGCATTGTTCTCCTCCTTTTCGAAAACGTATCGTCACTTGACAAGTGCGAATCGCAGTTGTGATTCCTACACCTTTTCTTTTTACAGCTTTTAAAACACCTAAATTCGCAGGGAGCATCAAAAGTTCGCAGAAACTCCATGGAATGACTAAGTTAGTATTCCAATGTCGCAGAACATTAGACAAATATAGTTCGTCGTCATACCGACGAATTTCTACATTCCCATAAGTAAAAATAGGATTCGCGCCTCTCGTTGCTTTCAGTACATCTTTTTGTATCTGTTCTAATTGTTTGGTCTGCGGGACAAGAAATCCCTTATGGGCAATCCATCTCCGCAAAACATTTTTTTGTCGTGAGGAAGTCAATTGTAACAGCGGTTTGATTGCCAATTTCATACCGTTTTGTACAGTCAGTAAATCGTTATCCGCCAACTGATCAAGCAAAATAGCTGCTTCGGCACAATGACTTGCCGATCGGGAAATAATTGGAAATGCTTTAGACCATCGCTTCTGTAGAATGGGTAATATTCTGTGACGCAAATAGTTTCGGTTAAACCGAAGTTCCAAATTCGTGTCATCTTCTATCCAATGCAAAAAGTTTTTTTCAGCATAATCCTGCAATTCGTTTCGACAAAAATTTAGCAGCAAACGCAATAAATAGCCGGAACCTAATTTCTTTTTTATCGGCATAGAGCTCAACCCCTTAATACCTGCCCCCCGCATTAATTGCAATAAAAAAGTTTCTGCCTGATCATTTTGGGTGTGTGCTGTTAGAATATTCTCGTCCTCGCGAATAACACGACGAAATATCGCATAACGAGCCTCCCGAGCAATTTTTTCAATACTCCGACCCGGAAGAATTTCTAATTTCACTCGCTCCACTTGAACAGGTATCCTTAGTTGTTCACAAACACATCGACAATGTTGTTCCCAAAGTTTTGATTTTGAACTAAGACCGTGATTAATGTGTAGAGCTTGTATACGTAAAAATGGATTTTTCTTGAGACACTCGCTCATTACGTGCAAAAGAACATGAGAATCCAAACCTCCACTGTAGGCAATATAAAAACGGAAATTGCTAGTAAGTGTGATCAGTTTCTCGAAAATTTTGTTTGGACTAACCATATGAACCATAATTCAACCATCGTTTGTAACGCCTTTCCAAAAGGGCATCAATAGACTCAGACTGTAAAGCGGAAAGATGTATTTGCAATCGTTTCTTAAGTATTTCTGCCATAGCGTCAACATTACGATGCGCTCCTCCAAGCGGTTCTTGTACTATTTCATCAATCAAATTCAATTTATAGAGCCGTTCTGAAGTTAGCGCAAGTGCTTCAGCAGCTTCCCCTGCTTTTTCAACATTTTTCCACAAAATGGAAGCACAACCTTCTGGAGAAATTACTGAATAATAAGCATACTGCAACATCAACGTGCAATCTCCCACTCCAATAGCCAGTGCACCTCCGGAACAACCTTCACCAATTATAATACATATAATCGGAATTTTTAGTTGTGACATTTCATAAATATTTCTGGCAATGGCACCGCTTTGATTACGTTCTTCAGCATCTATACCGGGATAGGCTCCTGGAGTATCGATTAAAGTGATGACTGGAATTGCAAATCGTTCAGCAAGTTTCATTAATCGTAGTGCTTTTCGAAATCCTTCAGGTTTTGTCATTCCAAAATTTCGAGAAATTTTTTCTCTAGTAGTTCGCCCCTTTTCCTGGCCAATGACCATGATCGGTTTGTTCTCTAGACGCCCCAGACCTCCAATTACACCAGAATCATCTCCATAATAACGATCACCATGCAATTCATCAAAATCCGAAAAAATCTTTTGAAGATAGTCGACAGTGTGCGGGCGTAGAGGATGCCGAGCTAATTGAACAATTTGATACGCTTTCAAAGTAGAAAAGATTTTTTGCGTTAATTGGGCACCTTGTGCTTCCAAATCAGAAATTTCTTCGGAGAAATCAACTTCTTGTCCGGTATCTATACGATGCAATTCATCTATTTTTCCCTGAATCTCTGCGATGGGTTGTTCAAAATCTAAATAATCCAAATTCATAATTGAATTCTATTACAACATCCGAAAAAAAATAACAATCGAAGAAGAAATTTTTCTCACTGTCCAATTAAAAATCCAGATTTTGAAGAAAAAACTGATACACAAGAACGTATAAAAGGACACAAAGCGCTACTTCGAGACTAACAGAAGTAAAACAGATATCACAATTCTATGTTTATAAACAATATCTCTAAATTTACGAAATAGAATTGCAAATAAAACAGCTGCTATTTTAGCGTTTCTAAAATTTTTGTTCCGGAAGAACAGCACAAGATCTCTTGTATAGCCTGCCTAGGATCTAGATTTTCGTGAAGAATACGATAACTTTGTTGTACAATAGGCATATCAACTTTATATTTTTTCGCAAGAATCCAAATTTGATTCGCATTGTGTAATCCTTCGATCGATTGTCCTACACATCGTTCGGCATCTTTTCTGCTTATGCCTTTGCCCAATGCCAAACCAAATCTTCGATTACGCGATTGATTATCTGTACAAGTAAGAACCAAATCTCCCAATCCAGCCAGCCCAATTAGAGTTTCTTGCTTTCCTCCCAAAGCTTTAACTAGACGACCCATCTCGGTTAATCCCCGAGTAATTAAAGCAGCTCGAGCATTCGCACCTAAAAACAACCCATCACTAATTCCAGTTGCAATAGCTAATATATTTTTTACACTTCCACAAATCTCAACACCCACTAAATCACTATTTTGATCTATTCGAAAATAAGGACTGTGTAATCGCTTAGTCAAGTCACAAGCAAAACTTGTGTCGTTACTGGCTATTATTATCTCGGTCGGCAATCCAGCGGCTACTTCGGTAGCAAGACTTGGACCTGATAGTACCGCAACAGGTATATGGCCTAACTTCATTTTAACAACTTCGTGCAACAAATAATTATCGATGGAAATTCCTTTAGTTCCCCAAGCAATACGTATACGAGAATGCATATAAGGCTTAATGTTCTGGATCACTGTTTGAAATGCGAAGCTAGGTACGACAATCAATATATCATTTACTCCTTCCAGACTCGCTTTTAAATCATGATAAACACACAAAGATTTTGGGAAGGGATAATTTGGCAAATAACGATTGTTAATGCCTTCTAATTTCATTTCTCGCACATGTCTTTTTTTATAAGACCAAAGCCGAACAATTTGCTCTTTACGAGACAACAGAAGAGCCAGAGCCGTCCCCCAAGATCCAGCACCAAGAATAGTTAAAGGGCAATTTTTCATAATTCAGTGCACGCGGTCCCTATCACGTTCTTTAGAGCGATTGTGCTGTTCCAAAAGTAAGTCGAAATTTACTGGCGCCAAATAAAGATGTGGAAAACCTCCTCGAACAACCATATCTGTAATCGCTTCTCTCGCATACGGATAGAGAATATTAGGACAAAAACTTCCCAGCATAGGTTGCATTTGATCCTCAGGAAAATTTTTTACGATGAAAATTCCGGCCTGAAAAATTTCCGCTATGAAAACAGTCTTTTCTTTTATTTTAACTGTAGCTTTCACGGTCAAAACTACTTCGTGATTTCCGCTCCCCAGATCGTGTGTTTTAGTAGTTAAATCCAGATCTAATTCCGGCTTCCATTCCTCAAAGAAGACTTGTGGGCTGTGTGGAGATTCAAATGACAAGTCTTTTACGTACAATCGTTGTATCGCGAATTCGGGTCCGCGATTCAACTGACTAGCATCTTTGTTTTCTGCCATCTGATTTTCTTTCTTTATAAACGCTTGCAAAATTGTTTTACCACAGGCATATGGGAATGTTTCCATGTATCCATACCACCAGAAAGTATATGAATTTTTTGAAAACCTTGTCTGTGTAATTTTTTTACAAAACGGGAAGATTTATAACCAGTCGCACAAACGATAATTAAAGAATGTTGTCTGTATTGATTAATCTTTTTTAATTTCTCATCTTCCAGTGTAGAAATATTGATCGCATGAGTAATATGTCCTTTTTCAAAGGATTTAGAGTCACGAATATCAATAACTACAGCTTTCTCATTATTGATTAACCAAACTGCTTGTGAAGGTGTTAAACGGATTTTGGTATTGCTGTATACATCTAAAATACATAAAGCAATCAACGCAACAGAGAATTCTGTAAGCAAAATCCAATGATTAATAGAAAATTGAAGAAATTGTTCCATAATACTGGTACGGTCATAAATTCTTTAAGAGTATACTTGATTCAAAGAAGAGATGTAAGAAATTCCTTTTTGCTAAATCCTGACAGCAGTCCGCTATCGCGTCGTCGTAGGTAGTGATGAAAGTCAACTGTTTACAGCATTAATTCTTTTACAAATAAGAAAATATCCGAAAAAAAGTTTCTTTTTTGCTATCCGGTAAGTCTGTAAGAGTTACAGTTGAAAAACCTAGAACTTGATAAAGTTTTTTTATTTCTAAATTGTTAGCGTTTGACAATTTCTGTAAATGACGTTTGATTGTTCCTAAATCTCCGCGACTGATTGGCCCTGTTAAGGACTTCGAAGTCGATCGCGAAAATTCAAGATTGTCCAAAGTACTTTTCATTAAATTTAAAATTATTTCAAATCCATCTTCTTCTGTTATCTCAGAATTTTTTAAGCAAGATAAAGATTTATCATATAAAGTAACCAAATAATTTGAAGCAAAAACGCTCGCGATATGACAGATACTCTTATCTTGTTTATTAATAGGATAAATTGAGTAATTTATCATCCCAAACAGAGAAGATAGTAAACTTAACGATTTTTTGTCTCCTTCAAAAGTACAGGAATACACACGGTCACTATTTTTATTCTTAGGAGGTATAAGAAAACTGCGCATAGGATGTACACTGGCGATGTAGCAATCCCGTTTCTTTACAGAAGTCAACAAATCTGATGAAAGAGAACCGCTACAATGTAGGACGATACTGCCTCTCTTAAGGTTGCAACTCTTTGCTAAATCCTGACAGCAGTCCGCTATCGCGTCGTCGTAGGTAGTGATGAAAGTGATATCGGATGACGGCAATTCTCGAATACTCTTAAAAGCCATTCCTTGTCCGATATAGGTTATTGCTTCTTTGGCGCTCTCTAATGAGAGATTATGCACACCCTGAATAACAGCTGCTTTTTTGTCTACGATTTGTTTGGCAATAGTCTTTCCAACTCGTCCAGCACCAATGAAATTTATTTTTATAGATACAGACATTCAATCAAATTATCTCATCTCTGTAAGAAAATCAAAAAAACTACAAATTGTTTAACTGTTTTGTACTCCGATTCTATATTCAAAAATCTGCTTTTCTCTTCCCATTGCAACGGAAAAAAGAAAAGAGTTTGTACAGTTCGCTCAATTTCCCTTTCTTTAACTAAAATACACAATTCTTATAAATTATCATATTGAATTTTGGAATATGCCTCGAAATAATTTTTCGAAATTGGTAAAATGATTGCGTTTTTAGAAAAAATGTCTAACAAAAGAGGTGTTAATGCATTTTTCACCCAACAAACTCAAAAAACACCCCATAAAACCTATGGTACTTATTATTCTTGATGGATTTGGTTTCAGCAAAGTCGAAAAATCAACCCATAATGCAATTCGGCTTGCTGATACACCAACCCTAGATGCGTTATGGACGAACTATCCTCATACTCTATTGAGAGCTTCAGGAAATGCAGTAGGTTTACCCAAAGGGCAGATGGGTAATTCAGAAGCAGGGCATCTCCATATTGGTTCCGGCAGAAAAATTCTTCAAGATTTAACTCGGATTGACAAGACTATATCGACTGGAGAATTTTTCAAAAACCCTATTCTTATTGAGGCCATTAAAAAAACCAACCAACAAAATAAATCTGTACACATTATCGGACTGCTGTCGAACGGAGGGGTACATAGTCGAGACACACAAATTTCAGCGATGATCAAATTAGCGTACTGCCAAAAGGCGAAAAAGATTTATCTACACGCTATATTGGACGGTCGTGATACTCCACCGAAATCAGCAATCTCTCCTGTTAGAAAAATTGAAGAACAATTTCGTAATTACTCCTCCCGGTTTCTTTCTTCGAAGAAATCCCAAATCCCTCAGGGAAAAATCGCATCCCTTATTGGACGATATTATGCTATGGATAGAGACAAACACTGGAATCGAACGAGAAAAGCGTACGATTTACTAACTCAAGGAATTGCTACTCGCCATACTGATACCGCTGAAGAAGCCTTATCTCTTGCTTATGAACAGGACGAAACCGATGAATTTATTAAACCCACCAGCATCCACGACAAAGAAAATCCTATAATTGTGCAAGATGGCGATACTATTGTATTTATGAATCTGCGGGGAGATCGCGCTCGACAACTCACGAAAGCATTTGTTGAAGAACACTTCACAGGATTTGAAAGAAAAATAGTACCCAAACTTACACAATTCGTAACTCTGACAACGATCTGTACAACACATCCCAATGTTTCCGTTGCGTTTCCATCCTTCCAACTGAACAACACACTAGGTGAATACTTATCTACACTAAAACTTCGACAGCTTCGAATCGCAGAAACGGAAAAGTATGATCACGTCACTCGTTTTTTAAATGGAGGTCAAAAAATACCTTTCCCAGGAGAAGATTGGAAGTTAATTCCTTCACCTAGAGTACCTACCTACGATCTTCAACCTGAAATGAGTGCTAACGCGATAACTGATAATCTTGTAAAAATAATTAAAAACGGTATATACAATCTTATAGTCTGTAATTTTGCCAACCCCGATATGGTAGGTCATACCGGTAATAAGATCGCTACCCAGATAGCCGTACATACCGTCGACAATTGTCTAAAACGTATTCTTAAGGCACTTCAATCTGTCGGTGGCGAAGCTTTAATTACAGCCGATCACGGTAATGCAGAAAAAATGTTTGATGAAAATACAAGACAACCCCATACAGCTCATACCAAAAATCCAACACCGTTGATCTATGTAGGAAGAAAAGTCGAATTCCAAAGAGAAATTGGCGCTTTGTATGATGTAGCACCAACTTTACTGTTCCTTATGGGAATTGAACAACCATCTGAAATGACAGGACGCAATCTAGTCTTTCCGAAATAGAATAGAACAAAAAAAAGATTTCGGGTTTTCTATTTTTTCACACACTCTACTCTAGAGTACGAGCCCAATTGATTTGTCGGTCTTTATTAAGCATTAAGCAGCCCATATTTCAACAATCGTTCCATAAGAGACAGAGATTCCGGAATTTTGTCTTAGATAAATTAAATAGCTACTTGAGCTTTAATAGACGGGTAGGGATCATAATCAATAATTTCAAAATCAGAAAATGCGTAATCAAACAACGAAGTAGATTTTCGTTTTATTACTAACTTCGGTAACTTACGCGGCAAGCGCAGCAATTGTTGGTGAATTTGATCAAAATGACTATTGTAAATATGACAATCACCCCCAGACCAAATAAATTCTCCCACCCCCAAATTACATTGTTCAGCAATCATATGTGTTAATAGTGCATAAGAAGCAATATTAAATGGAACTCCCAAAAAGGCGTCCGCTGATCTTTGAATTAACTTACAAGAAATCAATCCGTTAGCTACATAAAACTGAAACAGAAGATGACAGGGCTGCAAAGCCATTTGATCTAGTTCAGCCACATTCCAAGCGCTTACAACCAATCGACGCGAATTGGGATCAATTTTTATGGTTTCAAGAATCCATTTCATTTGGTCAATAACTCGACCGTTAGCACATTGCCAGCTACGCCATTGTTTCCCATAAATAGGTCCTAATTCTCCATTTTCATTAGCCCATTCATTCCATATAGTAACACCGTTTTCGTTTAGGTAACGCACATTCGTATCACCTTTTAAAAACCATAATAATTCGTAAATAACACTTTTCAGATGAACTTTTTTTGTCGTAACCAAAGGAAACTCCTTTTGTATATTGAAACGCATTTCGTAACCAAAAATACTTCTTGTTCCAACACCAGTTCTATCTTTTCTGTCGACACCATATTCTAAAATAGAATTCAAAAAATCGAGATATTGTTGCATTTCTGATTCACATCGAAAGTATAAAATTGTTCAAACTAAAAAATTCGAATGCTTTTTTATAACCATATTAATAACAAGAAAATCAACCTTTTCCTTAACAAGGAAAGGAACAGAAGGAGATTAGAGAAGAAGAATTTTTTGTCTACTACCAAGTACAACCCCCCAGAAGTTCATAAAATTTCGTAATGATGACGAGACAAAAGCCTAATCGTTTAAAACATCCATCTCTAAGTACAATCAGAGGCGGATACAAAAACTAAATACTACCTTACCTAATTAAATAACAACGCCCATGAGATTGTACAACGCACTTTCATCAATCCAAAAACTACTAAACAATCGTGTGCTTCTTGAGATACAAGAACGCTGTATAGTGGTTATGCATCTCGCGAAAAAAAGAACCAATAATGATAATACTTCCTCTTTCACTCCTTTCTAAAAGGACCAATCTAAACTTTATCTTCCTGCGCGAATCAAACTACCTAAACCCGCTTCTTCCAAAGCATTTTCCATGTAAAGACGAATGTCTTTAGGATCGTCCATTTTCAGAACTTCTTCTAACAATTCTTTAGATTTTTTCAATGAGAAATTACGAATAATCCATTTTACGTGCGGTAGTATTCTAGCATTCATGCTCAATGTATCAAACTCCATTGCCAACAATAAAACCACAGCTACAGGATCACCCGCTATTTCTCCACAGATACTAACCGGTTTGCCAGCCTTATGACCTGCCTTTACTACAACTTTTAATGCCTGTAAAACCGCTGGATGCAATCCATCATAAAGATTTGCTACTCTCGGATTGTTTCGATCAACAGCCAATAAATACTGGATTAAGTCATTACTTCCAATAGAGAGAAAATCCACTCTTTTTGCCAAATTATAAGCCTGATAGATTGCCGCTGGAACTTCTATCATTAACCCAATTGCTGGAAATTTAGTGCTTACATTCTCTTCAATCAATTCTTCGTGTGCCTGATTGATCATACGAATGGCCATTTCCACCTCCCTTACTGAGGTAATCATTGGTAATAGTACGGATAGATTGTTTAATCCTTCACTAGCATGCAGCATAGCTCGTACCTGCGGTAAGAAAATTTCTGGATGATCCAAAGTAACTCGAATTCCTCTCCATCCCAAAAAGGGGTTGTCTTCTTCTGTAAAGAAATAAGATAAATTTTTATCACCTCCAATATCCAACATACGCATGACAACCGGGCGAGGAGCAAATGTATTCAGCAATTTTCGGTATGTAATTCGCTGTTCTTCCTCGCTAGGAAACCGATCGCGAATCATAAAAGGCATTTCAGTACGATATAACCCTACACCTTCAGAACCTACACTTAACGACAAACCCCCGTCAATAGCCAATCCTGTATTGACATAAAGTGCTAATACATGTCCATCAGTTGTTTCAGCAGGTAAATCACGCAATGATCTCAATTCTTCATCAATTTGTTGTTCCTCGTGAACCAATGTTTTAAATTCTTTTTCAATTGCAGACGAAGGCGATAAGTAGATTTGTCCATTGTACCCGTCCACAATAAGTTCTTGTGAGGACAGTCTAAACAACGGAGCTCGCACTCCCATCACAGCTGGAATTCCGAGGGCTCGCGCTAAAATGGCTACATGGGAATTATTCGAACCAGTTCCTGATATTACACCCTTTAAACGATCAAAAGGCACTTCCATTAAGGAAGAAGGTGTTACTTCATCACTCACCAAGATTGTGTTTTTAGGGTATTCCAACTTTTTTCTTTTTCTGAATTGCAAATGACTCAGAATCCTACGACCCAAATCCCGGAAATCTGCGGCACGTTCTCGTAAATACGAATCTTCTAAAGCTTCAAAATGAAGTACATGTCTCTTAACAACACGTTTTAATGCTCCCTGTACCCATTGTCCTTCCTGAATGTTAGAAACTACTTCATCGATAAAAGTGCGACTGTCAAGCAAACGAAGATAAGCGTCAAATAATGCATTTTCAGCTGCACTAAGAGAGTGTTTAGCTCTTTCTTGCAATTTGCAGATCTCGTCACGTGCCGCCGAAAGAGCGGTTCTAAAGTCAGAAATTTCTGTTTCTGTATCTGTAATTTCTTGATCAGGAACCGCATCCAAATCCGCTGGTGGATAAACGATTATAGCGGTTCCAATAGCTACTCCAGAAGAACTAGGTATACCAAACAAAACCGTTTCTGTTTTTTTACAGCATCGTTTTTGCTGGGCTCCCAGTTTTTCCAATGCACCCTTAGTTCGAGCGTGGGCAATTTCAGAAGCCAAGTGGATAGCAACAGTAACACATAACGCTTCTTCTTCTTCGGCAAAAGGACCGCTCTTCCACTTTTGAACTATTAATACGCCAAGCAATTCTCCTTGTTCAATAATAGGAATGCCTAAAAATCCATGATATTCTTCTTCGTTTAATACAGGATGGCGTTTAAAACTAGGATGTAGGGATGCGTCTGCTAAATTAATAGGTTCTTCTCGTTCTCCAATTAATCCAGTTAATCCTTCTCCAAATTTGAGTCGTATTTTACCTATCTGTTTGGTGTTTAGACCTTGGGTAGCCATCAGAACGTATTCTCCATAGACATCATCGCAGATAAAAATACTACAAGCGTCAGCGGGTAAAACTTCGCACAATCTCTTAACTACAAGTGCTAGCGCTTCTTCTAGATTTTTGGCAGCATTTACTTCTTGAGTAATACGACGGAGGATTGTTAGCATCATAATTCGAATAAACTCGAAAAACTCTTGAATGTTACTTCTAAGATTCTACGATTCTCCTTACATATAGACATTCTAAAACAGAGACCTCACTAATTTTAGTTCTAAATTCAACCCTAATAAGCTCCTTTCACAAAGGAGTTCTTTCTTTCGATAAATAATATAAAAACTTTTTTCTTTTACACAAAAACGTTTGTACGTTTATTTGCACAACAAATAAACAAGGGGGAATAGCGATTTGATTCGGTTTGCGTAGATACAAAATTCGGAAAATTATTAGGATTTTCACTTCGTCTCTGTATTGTGTTGTGCACCTACGAAACAATTCTTTCTTTCGCTACGCTCGTACTGTACATTCGAGATTTACGCTCTACTTTTTTATCTGGATCTATCATGTTATTTTAACCGATTGTCAATTCTCTGACACTTTTCACAATTTGTTTGCAGGAAAATTTTTTATTGGTAGAATGGTCTGTTTACAGATCGTCTTAGTTGTTTCTCCACTTGAAATCCACACTAAAACACATTATCTTGTGTACGATCAAAGAAAAAAATCTATATATTGTAGAATCTTGGGCGCTGATGTTGAAAAAATTTTCAAAAAAGAAGACCGAAATGTTTGTATATAATGAGACTTTTCTGTATTTAGGGGATTTCCTATGGAGATAAATGCAAAACAGGATATCCAATCGATTGTTGGTTCCGAATCTACTATTTCAGAAAATGATACTTTCGATCGGTTGTATGTAATTAAACGCAATGGACAATTGATGAAATATGATGCGAATCGAATTATCGCAACGATGAAAAAAGCTTTCTTGTCTGTAGAAGAAGCAAAAACTCGCAGTTTTAGTGGAGAAGAAATCGTTACCCAACTCGCCAACCAAATCACCGTTACGTTTCAAAAGAAACGGCCATCCGGAGGTACTGTCCGTATTGAAGCCATTCAGGACAAAGTAGAGCGTACATTGATATACGCGGGTCTACATAAAGTTGCGCGTTCCTACATCTTATACAGGAAAAGACGATGTAAACAACGAGAAATACAAAAGGCTACTACGTACGATTGCAACAATGGTAATAGTATCTATATAACATCTGACGATGGTTCTAAAGTCTCACTAGACGATTGTTGGCTGACCCGTATTGTTCATTTGGCTTGTAGGGGTCTCAAAGATGTAGATGCCGACCAAATCTTATCGCAAACAAAGAACAATTTGTTTGATGGAATCACTTTGCAAGAAGCTTATAAAGCGCTAGTGATGACCGCGCGTACCTTGGTGGAGAATGAACCGAACTACAGTTATGTTGCCGCCCGATTACTCCTACACAATCTCTATAGCGAAGTGCTAGATGGCTTAAATATAAATCACAATCTAGCATATGAAGAAATTTCTAAATACTATTCAGAGGCTTTTAAGACTTTTATCAAAAAGGGAATTGAGTTAGAACATTTGGATCCTAAATTGAACAATTTTAATCTGGATCATCTTGCAAAAGCTTTATGGTCTAGAAACGATAAGAAGTTTACCTATTTGAGCTTACAAACCTTATACGATCGCTATTTAATACATCATAACCAAGTGCGCATCGAACTACCTCAAGTTTTTTTTATGCGTGTAGCAATGGGATTAGCTCAATCGGAAAGAGACGATTACAACGAACGAGCAATTGAATTCTACAAAGTTCTTTCTTCTTTTGACTTTATGAATTCAACGCCAACGTTATTTAACGCAGGCACACCTTTTCCGCAGCTGTCTAGTTGTTTTTTAACCACAATACCCGATAGCTTGGAAGGTATTTACAACGCTCTTAAAGACAACGCTTTATTGTCTAAGTATGCCGGAGGATTAGGAAACGATTGGTCTCAGGTACGAGCGATGGGCGCCTATATTAAAGGGACTAATGGAAAATCTTTAGGAATTGTTCCTTTTTTAAACGTAGCCGATGCTACCGCCGTTGCTGTGAACCAAGGGGGTAAACGTAAAGGCGCTGTTTGCGCTTATTTGGAAATTTGGCATATGGACATCGAAGAATTTTTAGATTTACGAAAAAATACGGGAGACGACCGACGTCGTACTCACGATATGAATACTGCTAATTGGATTCCGGATTTGTTTATGAAACGAGTCTTTGAAAACAAATTCTGGACTTTATTTTCTCCTGATGAAGTTCCAGATCTACACGACAAATTTGGTTCTTCTTTCGAAGAAGCGTATATTTCGTATGAAAATCAAGCCCTTCGAGGCGAAATTCGTGCGAAAACCATTTTTTCCATTTCCTTATGGAGGAAAATCCTCAGCATGTTATTCGAAACTGGACATCCCTGGGTGACGTTTAAAGATGCTTGCAATTTACGATCTCCTCAACAGCACGTTGGTGTTGTTCATAGTTCTAATTTGTGTACAGAAATTACTCTGAACACTTCCGCAGACGAAATCGCTGTTTGCAATCTGGGTAGTATCAATCTCGCCAATCATATAACAGAAGGAAAATTAGATATCAAAAAATTAGGATGTACTATTAAAACGGCAATCAGAATGCTTGACAATGTCATTGACATTAATTATTACAGTGTCCCACAAGCACGAAATTCCAATCTTAAGCATAGACCTATAGGATTAGGTTTAATGGGGTTTCAAGACGCTCTGTATATGCAGAAAATTCCTTACGCTTCTGAAGACGCTATACAATTTGCGGATCGCAGTATGGAAATCATCAGCTACTACGCTATCAAATCTTCAATGGAACTGGCTAAAGAACGTGGTGTTTACAAAACTTTTTTGGGTTCTTTATGGAGTCAAGGTATCTTGCCAATCGATTCTATTCAATTATTGAGAAACGATCGTGGCGATAAATATTTACAACAAAACACCAGTCAAACTTTGAACTGGGAGCACTTGCGTCAGCAAATTAAAATTCATGGATTGCGTAACTCTAACGTAATGGCAATTGCGCCAACAGCAACAATCTCCAATATTTGTGGAATCTCTCAATCCATCGAACCTACTTATCGAAATTTATTTGTTAAATCAAATTTATCGGGTGAATTCACGGTTATAAATCCCCATCTAGTCACAGAACTTAAAAGTCGAAATTTATGGGACGATGTTATGGTACACGACCTCAAATACCATAACGGAAGTGTACAGAAAATAGGTCGGATTCCCAAAGACATTAAGAAATTGTACGAAACTGCTTTTGAAGTAGAACCACAATGGTTAGTAAAAGCAGCTTCTAGACGGCAAAAATGGATTGATCAAGCACAATCATTCAATCTATATATGGCAGAACCATCGGGTAAAAAACTCGACAGCTTGTATCGTATGGCTTGGTTATATGGATTAAAAACAACCTACTATTTACGAAGTATGGGAGCTTCGGGAACAGAAAAATCGACCATTCACGATACGACATTAAATGCAGTTGTTAACGAAACCACTGGACACGTATCTTTAAACAAAGATCCTGACTGTGAAGTATGTCAATAAAACTATAAGTCTATAGAGAGAAATTCAAAATCTCTACATATAAGGAGAAAAGTAGATAATGAAGAGTCGCCAAAAGAAAAGCAGTCTGTTTATTTGGGATGATTGTTCTGATCCAAATACTTTGTTGCACGATGACGCTAGAAAACAGATTAACAGTAGAAATGAAACGGTTGATACAGGCAACCAAAATGATATTAATAAAAAATTTTTCGGTAGTAGTTCTTTGCAGAAAAGAGGAGCAATAGGACTCGAACAGATTGTAATGGGAGCAGAACGTATCCAAGTAGACGATAAAAGAATCATAAATTGTTGCGCCGATCTTAACCAACTAGTCCCATTTAAGTACAAATGGGCATGGCAAAAATATTTGTTTAGTTGCGCCAACCACTGGATGCCAAACGAGATAAATATGACAACAGATATTGCTTTGTGGAAAGACCCTTGTGGATTAACTACAGATGAGCGTACAATTATAAAACGCAGTCTCGGCTTTTTTTCAACCGCGGATTCTTTGGTGGCTAACAATTTGGTGTTGGCAATATATCGGCATATCACAAATCCAGAGTGTCGTCAGTACTTACTGCGACAAGCGTTCGAAGAGGCGTTACACACGCATGCTTATCAGCATATCGTTGAAAGTTTGGGATTGGACGAATCTGAGATTTTTAATATGTATCGAGAGCTGCCGGCAGTTTCTAAAAAATCCGTATGGGCTTTGCCCTTTACGAAAAGCCTCGCGGATCCGAATTTTAAAACTGGAACTCCGAAAAACGATCGTCGTTTTCTGCGGGATTTGATTGCGTTCTACGTAATTTTTGAAGGGCTTTTCTTCTATGTAGGTTTTACTCAAATTCTCGCAATAGGACGTAGTGGAAAAATGAATGGAACTTTGGAACAGTTTCAGTATATTTTACGAGACGAATCGATACATGTAAATTTTGGTATCGACGTAATCAATCAGATCAAAATCGAAAATCCGTATTTATGGACAAAAGACTTTCAAGAGGAAATCATCGCAATGATTCTTGATGGAGTAAATCTTGAATATCAGTATGCTAAAGATACTATGCCTCGAGGCATTTTAGGGATAAATTCCAGAATGTTCGGAGATTATCTGCGATACATTGCCAATCGTCGTCTCACCCAAATTGGGTTGCCCGAACAATTTCCTAATGCTAGAAATACTTTTCCCTGGATGAGTGAAATGGTAGACCTTAAAAAGGAGAAAAACTTCTTTGAAACTCGCGTGATCGAGTATCAAACTGGAGGTACGTTAAAATGGGATGAATAGAAATATGGGAGTGGAAATTGTATAGATCCTATATAAGTTGGATTGAAGAAGTTGATCCGAACACGGCTGGATCAACTCCGCCGGGTTTTTTCATCGATTTTTGAACATTTTCCTATCGATTCTTGTAGTTCGACAATCGCAGCTTGTTGTAAAATTTTAAAAAGACTAAATTCCTATTTAGGAGAATATGCGTACACATTATACCGATGAAATCAATTCGACGTTGATTGGACGGACTGTTATTCTCGCAGGCTGGATACACCGTCTTCGAAATCACGGTAGTTTGATTTTTATCGATCTACGCGATCGAGAAGGATTGATCCAGATCATTTGTAAACCTACTATTCCCCTGGTTTTTAAGATTGCAGAGAATCTTCGTAACGAATACGTTGTTAGTATTGAAGGTGTAGTTCGGAAACGACCAAAAGAGACGTATAATCCAAATGTCGCTTCTGGTGAAGTTGAAATAACGGCGATACAAATAACTCTATTGAATACATCCAAACCGTTGCCTTTCAACATCTGCGCTTATCAAGAAATAAGCGAAGAAATTAGATTGAAATACCGATATCTTGATTTGCGTCGTTCCGATACGGCCGGTCGCATTAAGATGCGTTCCTATATTTTTCGGGAAATTCGCTATTTTTTAGAGAAACATGGATTTCTAGATATAGAAACTCCTATGTTGACTAAATCTATACCAGAAGGAGCGCGCGATTATCTTGTTCCGAGTCGAAGTTGTCATGGTCATTTTTTTGCGTTACCTCAATCTCCCCAAATTTTTAAAGAAATTTTAATGATTGCAGGCTTTGATCGATATTATCAAATTGTTCGGTGTTTCCGAGACGAAGATCTCCGAGCCGACCGACAACCCGAATTTACTCAGCTGGATTTAGAAATGGCTTTTGTAACAGAGAGAGATATCCAAGACCTTATGGAAGAGTTAATGCGTTATTTATTTTCTAAATTTTTAAATGTGGATTTGCCCAATCCTTTTCCTCGTATGACTTACACAGAAGCAATCAGAATCTACGGTACAGATAAGCCCGATCTCCGAAATCCTTTAAAATTTGTTGACATTACAGACCTGATACAGACCGTTGAATTTGAATTTTCCAAAGAATTGGCTAACAATCCATGCGGACGTGCCGTTGCCTTTCTTCTTCCACAAGGTGTTAAGTTTATGACACGAAAAATCCTTAACGATTGTACAAAATTGATCAACATCTACGGCGCTAAAGTATTAGCTTATATTAAAGTTAAAAGTATCGATCAAGATCGTAAAGAACTCCAATCGCCTATTCTCAAATTCTTACCGAATAAAATCGTTTCCGAAATTCTATTACGCACACAAGCACAAAGCGGCGATCTAGTATTCTTCAGTACCGATAGTGACGCAAAAATTGTTAACACATCGCTACATGCTTTATGCAATCGATTATGTGCGGATTTTAATTTATATTTGGGATCGTGGAAACCGCTGTGGATAATAGATTTTCCTATGTTTGAGCGTCGTGAAGACAATAAAAAAAATTGGAAAGCATTTCACCATCCTTTTACGGCTCCTCAAGACAGAGATCCAATTAAAGTTATGAATGACCCTAAAGGATCGTTGTCACAAGCGTATGATATGGTTCTCAATGGAAATGAAGTTGGGGGAGGTTCAATGCGTATTAGCGACATCAATATGCAACGCACAATATTAAAAATCCTAGGCATTTCAAAAGAATTGGCAGAAATACAACTGGGGCATTTGCTGACGGCGTTGCAATTTGGCTGCCCGCCTATGGGCGGCATCGCCTTTGGATTGGATCGACTAGTAGCTATTATGACCAATTCCCCTTCTATTCGAGATGTAATTGCTTTTCCCAAAACTCAAACGACACAATGTCCTCTAACAAATGCCCCAACTCCTATTCCAATACACCAATTAGAAGATTTAGGACTGAAAATAAAAAAAAGTGAAAAATGACTATTTTTCAAATTTGGAGATTTTAATTATCATCGTAGAATCCCTTATAACAAAGATTCTAAATTGAGAAGACCGTTTCTCTCTATGCAAACGCGCAGCAGTAACACAAAAATGTATTTTCGAGAAAATTGTATATTTTGCGATTCCAACAAATTGCTAATCTTATACTTGCTTTGCACCGATTGCATTTATACAGAATTAAGGTTGAAAACTGAAACGTATAATGTTTAAAAGTTTATCATTGTAAGGTTAAAAAATGACGGAACAATCAAAGTGCTGTCAATCAAAAAAGCGAATCATTATTGGTATCGATCCAGGATTGCACGTTACTGGCTATGGAGTTATTTGGTCGAAAAATTCCCAACAAGGTTGTATAACATTCGGGCAAATCACACCTCAATCGAAATCTTTGAACTGTCGACTGCATCAAATTGAGGAAGGACTGTGTGACATCATCGCTTCTTACCAACCCGAAGAAGCTGCTATAGAAAAAATATTTACTTTCCGCAATCATCAATCAGCTCTAACATTAGGACAAGCTCGTGGAGTGGCTCTATCAGCTACAGCATCCGTTTGTATTCTTCCAACAGCCGAATATAGCGCTCGTCAAATTAAAAAAACTGTTGTAGGATATGGAGCAGCTACAAAAGCGCAAGTACAGTATATGATTCGAATGTTACTACAATTGGAAAAGATACCTTCGGCCGACGCAGCTGACGCGTTGGCAACTGCTGTATGTCATGCTCGATTTCCGTTTGATCAAAAAACTGACACGTACACAAAGAAAATTTCTTCAGTTGCGAAAGAAGTTCTAGAAGTAAAATTTTTTAATTAATAGGGAAAACAAATATGATCGGACAGCTTCGAGGAACGATTCTCGAGAAGAATCCTCCCTATTTGTTACTTGAAATAAATGGAGTGGGTTATGAAATCATAGCACCTTTGTTAACATTTCAGCATCTTCCTGGTGCGGATCGGGAGGTAGTTCTTTATACTCATCTTATCGTACGTGAGGATACATACATTCTGTACGGATTTCACAACGAAGAAAATCGTCTCCTATTTCGCAGATTAATCAAAATAAACGGCATTGGACCCAAATTAGCACTAACAATTTTGTCTAGAATGAACTCAGATGAATTTGTACGCTGTATTATCGATCAAAGTATTCAGCAACTCACAAGTATTCCAGGAATTAGTCGAAAAATAGCAGAACGTCTGTTTATTGAGACAAAAAGTGCTTTAAAAATTTGGAAATTAAATACTTCATCTGAAGAAAATGGTATATCCATCGCTCAGGTCTTCCAAAATTCCATTCAAGATGCCATTAGCGCTCTAGTTTCGTTAGGTTATAAACCTAAAGAATCCAAACGCCTCATAGAATCTATACAAAGACCAGGATTAACAAGAGAAGATTTGATTCGTAGAGCATTAAAGAAGCACAGAGTTATTGAAGACACTACCACTACTATTCCAGAGCAAAATTTATGACAGCAGAACGTCTTGTCCTTCGTCCACATCAGTTAAATGAATATATAGGGCAACCTTCTGTACAAGAACAAATGGACGTTTTTATTCGTGCGGCAATCAAAAGACAAGAAGCGTTGGATCATGTTTTAATTTTTGGACCTCCGGGACTAGGAAAAACAACTTTAGCGCATATCATTGCTTATGAAATGCGAGCAGAATTAAAACAAACTTCAGGACCTGCTCTAGAGAAAGCAGGAGATTTAGCCGCTTTGCTCACAAATCTTCAGCCACACGATGTATTGTTTATTGATGAAATTCATCGATTAAATCCGGCTATTGAAGAAATATTGTATCCTGCTTTGGAAGATTTTCAATTAGACATTATTATTGGTGAAGGTCCTGCGGCTCGCTCAATTAAATTAGATTTGCCTCCTTTTACTTTGGTTGGGGCTACCACTCGAGTGGGGTTGCTTACTTCTCCTCTGCGCGATCGTTTTGGAATTGTGCAACATTTAGAATTTTACCGTGCTGATGATCTAGTACGCATTATAAGAAGGGCAGCTTATATTTTGGGAGCATCTATCGAAAAAAACGGAGCTAAGGAAATCGCACACCGATCTAGAGGCACACCGCGCATTGCAAGCCGATTGCTCCGTCGGGTACGTGATTTTGCAGAAGTCCAATCTTCTGGAATCATTACCGGAAATATTGCCAAAAAAGCACTTGATTTACTAAATGTTGACACTCGCGGGTTGGATGTAATAGACCGAAAATTTCTAAAAATCATTATTGAAAAATTTCGAGGCGGTCCGGTAGGAATTGAAAATCTTGCAACCGCCATTTGTGAAGAACGTGAAACCATAGAAGACGTTATCGAACCCTATTTGATCCAAGAAGGATTTATCCTTCGCACACCTCGAGGTCGTGTTGCTACAGAACAGGCTTATTACCACTTCAAAAAATTACCTGTACCTTCTCTACTTTCTTATTCTTCTCAAGAAATCTTGTCTGTTGAAGATCGGTAGTGTTTCCCCCTTTCTTTTACTTCTCTTTTCTCCAAATCAGATTTAGAGAGGAATTTTTGTAAGACAGATTTGTTGAATCACCTTATTGCCATTACATAGTGTTTTAATGAAAGATTCTGTGCATAATAAGGAAAACGATTTAAAATCGAAAACAGATTCAACACTCGACGGCAGAACGGTAAATTTTCGTAAATTATTATTTTTCTTGATTAAATCTTTTTCCAACAATTTTCACGATAAGAATCGGTAAAACACAAAATCAAATAACCAAATATCCCAGATAGTGAAGAACCAACAATAACCCCTAATCTTACCATACTAAAGTAATTCTGTTTATCAATGCCATAAAACGCTATATTTCCAATAAATAAACTCATAGTAAAACCCACACCTGCTATTACACTCAATCCATAAAGAGAACGCCACCAGTTTCCACCACTGCCACTACTATAATAAGAAACGATTTGAGTCCATCTGCTCACTTTCAATACAATCCAACAAACTAGCCAGATACCGATCTGCTTGCCAAGAAATAATCCTAGAGCAATTCCTAAGGTGATAGGACTAAAGAACGTATTCAGTCCTATTCCTGCAAAAGAAACACCCGCATTTGCAAAAGCAAAAATTGGCAACACCCCAAAAATTACCAACGGATATAATGTATATTCCAAATTACGCGAAGGTGAAACTCTAGGATCTTTCCAATCACGGATTGGAATTGCAAACGCTAAAGCGATACCCACTAAAGTGGGATGCACACCTGATTTTAAAACACAAATCCATAAAGGAATACCAACTAAGATATAAACCGTAGTCGTTGTTATGCGTAATCGATTCAATAGAACCAAAAATCCTAAAAACAATCCCGCACTCGATAGAAAAATCAAAGAAATACATCTTGTGTAAAAAACAGAAATAATAATAATTGCACCGAGATCATCAAAAACAGCCAACGTTGTCAAAAATGTTCTGAGATTGGCAGGCAATCGATGATTGCCTATTAAAGACAAAATTCCGGACGAAAACGCAATATCAGTAGTGGTAGGAATCGCCCACCCTCTTAAGGAAAAGACATTTTTCCGATTAAAAGCGATATAGATCACAGAAGGAATCAGAATACCCCCAAGCCCTGCAAGAACAGGTAAGAGAGTCTTAGAAAGAATTGTGAATTTGTCATCAAATATCTCTCGTTTAATTTCTAATCCTACTAACAAAAAGAAAACGGTCATCAATCCACTGTTAATCCACAATAATAAAGATAGGCATAACTGCAACGGGCCTAATTGAACGTTAAAGGGAAAATTAAAGAAAGTCTCATAATAGTTCTTCCATGGAGTGTTATCAAAGATCAGAGCCAAAACGGCAGAAGTAAGCAAAAAAATACCGCTCATAGATTTTATTTTAGGAGACTCATACGGTATTTTCATTTTATATACACCCATTCCCACAAGATCTCGTGGAATTCTTCTCTGTTATCAATTCTGAAAGAATATGGTTTTTCCTCCTTCCTTTTGTATTCCTACTTGAACGAATTCACCTCTCCCCTATAAAGAGAGTTCTTTTTGACTCTCTTCAACACCAATCGCTATTAAACTCAAACAGAAATGAGAACAAGCGATTTAGAGATTGTATTTCATTTCGAAATCCAGTACTATTCAGAACTTCCTTATTAAGGAAGGAGGTAGATTGGTGCATGCCAATAATAACAATATCTGATAGCAACGCTTTCGATGTTGCTATGCGACGATTCAAACGCGCGTGCGAGAAAGCTGGGATTCTTGCTAAGCTTCGTCAAATTGAATATTACGAGAAACCTACCAGTAAGCGCAAGCGGAAACGCGCTGCTGCTGTAAAGCTCTATATAAAAAAAATGCAAAAGGAAAAGGAAGCAATGGAACGAGAGCGCACTCGGTATTTGGTCTAGTGGTCTAGTTTGGTACACAGCAGAAAACTAAACGTTTTTTGTACGCTGGCTCGTGTATTTTCTGGAAAGAGCGTGGAAAAACGTTCTGTGTTGCCTAGCGATTGAGGGCTTTCTCTTTTTACCAAGCACCATGCAGAAGTTGTTGAAAGACGGTCACTACCGGAATTTGTAGAATCAAAATTTAAGGCTTATGCGTCGTGTTCCTCAGAGTTTTATTCAAAAACTGCTTTCTCGTGTTGATATTGTAGAATTGGTTCGGTCGCGTATAAATGTAAAAAAGAGAGGTCGAAATTACTTAGGACTTTGTCCGTTTCACAACGAAAAGACGCCCTCTTTCACCGTTAGTCCCACAAAACAATTTTATTATTGTTTCGGCTGTAGAGCAAATGGAAATGCTATCAGTTTTTTAATGGCGTTTGATCGTACAGAGTTCGTAGAGACCGTCAAGAATTTGTCTTACAGACTTGGTCTCGACATTCCAACAGAGATTTGTCGATCTGTATCGCTCGACACAAAAGGTTTTTTTGATCTTTTGTCAGAAATTTCTTGTTACTATCAACAGCAGTTAAAAAATTCACCTGTCGCCATTGACTATTTAAAATCGCGTAAGCTTACAGGAAAAATTGCCGGTCAGTTCGCTCTTGGATACGCACCGTCAAATTGGGAAAATTTAAAAGCATTTGCCAAACACCCCAAAATTAGAAGTCAACTTATTGCCAACGGATTGCTTATTAAAAAAAATCATTTTTATTTTGATCGTTTTCGTAATCGCATTATCTTTCCCATTCGGGACATTCGTGGTCGTGTTATTGCCTTTGGAGGACGAATTCTCAAGAAAAACGATCAACCTAAATACATTAATTCCCCAGAAACTCCGATTTTTCATAAAAGCAATGAATTATATGGATTGTACGAAGCCCATGAAAAACAAGTCAATCCACCCCAATTTCTCATTGTAGAAGGCTATATGGATGTCATTTCTCTTCACCAATACCAAATTACCTATGCTGTGGCTACATTAGGCACCGCAACCAGTTCTCAACATTTAAAAAAATTACTGAGATATACTAATGCAATTGTCTATTGTTTCGACGGTGACAATGCTGGTCGAAGAGCTGTATGGCAAGCACTTATCGCATGCCTACCGTTGATGCGTGATGGAGTTGACATTCGTTTTTTATTTTTACCTGAAGGGGAGGATCCCGATAGTTTAATTCGAAAAATTGGTAAGGATGATTTTGAAAAAAAAATAAAAACGTCCTTGCCGTTAAGTAACGTATTTTTTTCTCTTTTAAAAGAAGAAATTCCATTACATTCCATCTCCGATAAGGCTAGTTTCGCTAGAAAAGCGTTGGAATATTTAGATGCCATGCCCAAAGGGCTTTTTTATCGGCTCTTGATTGAGGAAGTTGCCAAACAATTATCGATTCAACCGAGCGAACTCTATTCACTTGTTAAAGACAACAAAGACAATTCGGAAAGAGAACAACGCTATCGTCGTTCTTCTCAAGTACTCTCTCTAGCTCAACATATGATATCTATTCTAGCGCAAACACCATCACTAGTCAGTCTGATGCCAAAGAACATTTTCTCTATAGTTAATGGACCAGATACACAATTTCTCGCTAGAATTAGCGTATTTTTAGGCGAAAAAAAAATCGGATCAACTGCTGAATTGCTTGCTTTATGGCCTAATTCTCGGGAGCGTCAGCTAATTGCGGATTTAGTTGGACGCCGATTGCTCGAAGAATCTCGCCTATCAGTTGACGATTTAGCCGTTGAACTTCAAGATGCTATCCAACGACTTCAAGACCAAACTAAGAAAGAAAAAATGCTACAGATTTTAAAGACAAAAGAACTTGACAAAAGAACCAACTGATCCCATACGTATATATGTATGAAGGAAATCTGTCTTAAAAATTTTGCGCAAGAACCTATTAAAACTGTATTTGCGTTAAGGAAACGGAAAATTGAAGAGTGAAAAATCAAGAAAATTAAAATTTTACAAAATCCAGACAGAGAATCGTATTATTTGGACAGAAAGAGACATGGTAAAGAGAATTAGAAAACTCCAGTACCTCAGCAAACTTTGAGGAAAGAAAATTGATCAAAAAACTGCATCCTCCCTCTATACAACACCAGAAAACCGAAAACTTTACCTTATTGGAACCTGTTTTGGAAAATTCTCCTGAGGTTCAACATTTAGGTTTCAGCGCGTTGTTAGACGAAGCCAAAAACAAAAGATATTTGGTTCATGAAGATCTCATCAATCTTCTACCAAACGACTACGCTGATCCTATACAAATGGAAAGTATTATCAGTCGACTGACTGAGATGGGAATTAAAGTATTCGAGATTCCTCCCGATACAGATTCTCTTCTTTTAGAAGAAGACACTCAGTCAGATGAGGAAATTAATGAGGATGTAGCGGAAGTGCTGGCAACAGAAACCCGAACTACAGATCCTGTTCGTATGTACATGCGAGAAATGGGCAGCGTAGAACTGCTGACTCGTGAAGGTGAAATTATCATCGCTAAAAAGATAGAAAGTGGAATTCGTCAAGTAATGAAAGCTATGGTTCAATATCCTGAACTCATTCAAATCTTCATCAAAGAGTATGAAAATGTCATAGCTTCTGAAGGTCGATTAAGCGATCTACTCATCGATTTTTTCGATGAAGAAAATTTATCTCTTAAAACAGATAAAGAAAAAGAGACGAGCGCCGATGCAAAAGAAAGAGAGAAAAAAATTGGAGAAAGTGCGACAGATGAGTTCACCGGAGAGAATAATCCTGATCCAATAACAACAAGAAAACATATAGAAGAACTAAAAACATTATACAATCGCTATTTAAATGCAATCAAAAACTACGGTAAACAAGCGCCCACTACTCTTAAAAATCAAAAAAATTTAGCAAAACATTTTTCCACTTTTAAGCTCTCCGTTCGACAATTCAATCGACTCACTGGACAATTGCGCTATCTGCTACAAGAAGTTCGTAATTATGAGCGATTGATTATGACTTATTGCGTAATGAAAGCGAATACACCGAGAAAAAGATTTATTGCGTCTTTTCCTCACAACGAAACAAATATGCATTGGTTGGAAAAATATGAAGAAGAAAATCAGGAACAGAAAAAACAACTGAAATTCTATAGTAGAGAGATTTTTCGCGCTCAACGAAATCTTGCACAATTAGAGAAAAAAAGTAATTTGACCGTTCAAGAAATTAAAGAAATTAATCGTCGGGTTTCTATTGGAGAAGCCAAATCGCAACGCGCGAAAAAAGAAATGATTGAAGCCAACTTACGTCTGGTAATTTCTATAGCAAAAAAATACACCAACCGTGGATTACAATTTCTTGATCTGATCCAAGAAGGAAACATTGGATTAATGAAAGCTGTGGATAAATTCGAATACCGAAGAGGATATAAATTTTCGACCTATGCTACTTGGTGGATTCGACAGGCAATCACTCGTTCAATTGCCGACCAAGCTCGCACTATTCGTATTCCCGTTCATATGATTGAAACTATAAATAAACTTAACCGGATTAGTCGAAAAATTTTCCAAGAAACCGGTACGGAAGCTACTCCTGAAGAATTAGGCCGTCATATGGATATGCCAGAAGAAAAAGTGAGGAAAGTGTTGAAAATTGCTAAAGAGCCTGTCTCTATGGAAACACCAATTGGTGAAGAAGAAGATTCTAATCTTGGTGATTTTATTGAAGATATAAATATAGAATCGCCTATCGAATTTGCAACTTCAGCTGGTTTAATGGAAGCGATTCGAGAGATTTTGTCTACTCTTACACCGCGTGAATCTAAGGTTCTGCATATGCGGTTTGGAATTGATATGAATACCGACCATACTCTAGAAGAAGTGGGAAAGCAGTTTGATGTAACCCGAGAACGAATACGTCAAATCGAAGCAAAAGCGCTACGGAAATTGCGCCATCCCAGTCGCGCTGAGAAATTACATAGTTTTCTTGAAACTGAAGAATGAAGAGTTGTCGTTTTGTTCTGTTCTCCTGTTGCTTCTCTAACTTCTTAATCGGGAAATCTACCTTTCCGGTATTAGTTGTTTCTTCAAATACGGAAGTTGATAATTTTATAAGGAAAGAAATGAAAAAAAACATACAAAAACATCAACCGATCGATGGGCCCACCAGGATTCGAACCTGGGACCTGTCGATTATGAGTCGATTGCTCTAACCAAACTGAGCTATGGGCCCGCCCACACATAGAAAACTCTCTTCTCTGAAGAACCGTTTACGCTATGCTACCCAGAAAATGAAAAAAAGTACATTCCAAACCAAAACAAAAACCACAAATCTCATCCATATTGTATTTCTCTTTTTTTATTGTTCATTAAAATTCGAGGGCATTTCCGTCTCTAAAAGAAGAAGGAAACGCCTTCATTCATTTGTTGACAGCAAAAGGGGACTCTCAATGGACAAAAATTATAGTATGATTATTTTCCTTATAGTATTATGAACTTATACGTATCAATTTTGATTGTATCTTCTCTTTTGTTTTGTAGTTGCGCGATTGAGTAATTTTTGAAAAACGTACCCTTAATGATTCTCGGTTGGCGCGAATGGATCGCTCTTCCTGATCTCGGAATCGATCGCATTAAAGCCAAAATCGATACTGGCGCAAGAACCTCAGTCTTACATGCTTTTTCTGTAAAAATCTTTCATAGAAAACCCTGTAATTGTTTACATTTTCGATTATATCCTATACAAAAAAACGATCAGGTTATGGTTGCTTGTAAAGCAAACATTCTGGATCGAAGGTTTGTAACCAATTCGGGGGGTTGTAAAGAATTGCGTTACGCTATTAGGACAAATGTCATTCTAGGTAACAGACGTTGGTCTATAGAAATTACACTCACTAATCGCGACAAAATGGGTTTTCGAATGTTGTTAGGACGATCGGCTTTACAGAACACTGTTGTCAATCCCAGTCGATCATTTATAGCTAGTTATAAGGATTTTATTCAGTGAGAATGGTGATTTTGTCAACCAAGAAAGAACTCTACTCTACCCATCGCTTAAAAGAAGCCGCTTGGTCACGAGGACACCAAGTTAAAATCATTAATACATTGCGATGCTACATGAGCTTAAGTCATGAAAAACCTACTATTCACTATATGGGAAAAGAATTGTCTACCTATGACGCTGTCATTCCTCGTATTGGTTCCTCTATCACCTTTTATGGGACAGCTGTAGTACGCCAATTTGAAATGATGGGCATTTTTTGTCTTAATTCTTCTATAGCTATTACTCGATCTAGAGACAAATTTCGTTCTCTTCAATTTCTTTCCCGAAAAGGAATCGATCTGCCCGTTACCGGTTTTGCTCATTCGCCTGATGATATCGACGATCTTATTCAAATGGTAGGAGGCCCTCCTTTAATTATTAAACTTATTGAAGGAACACAAGGGATCGGAGTAGTCTTAGCCGAAACTAAAAAAGCGGCGGAAAGTGTAATACAAGCATTTTTGGGATTGAAAGTGAACATTATTATTCAGGAATTCGTCGGAGAAACTCAAGGACAGGATGTGCGTTGTTTTGTTATTAACAACAAGGTGGTTGCGTCTATGTTGCGAGAAGCGCGGTCTGGGGATTTCCGATCCAATGTACACCGAGGAGGAGCAATTAAATTAGTTAAAATTACCCCAAAAGAAAGAGAAATTGCCATTAATGCGGCCAAGACTATGGGGCTTAATATGGCTGGTGTTGATTTGCTGCGTTCAAAACGTGGACCTCTAGTACTTGAAGTCAACTCATCACCAGGATTGTATGGGATAGAAACGATCACCCGTCTGGATATTGCTGGAATGATTATCAATTTCATAGAAAGGAATGCTAAACCAATCAAAGGATATAATCGCTATCAAGGATGAATTTTAAAGTAATTCTTTCTCAAAGCAACTTTATGTACTTATAATATACAAATATAAAACAAACCGTTTCGCAATTTTGCCTATTTTATACAGAGACCATACTCCTATTTTCGCGATATTTAATGTGGAAAAATCTAATTTTTATATCCGTCCTACCGATTTTTATCCGCATCTCGAGAGTAGTCTGGGGTGAGGAGAATTGTTGGGAAAATTCTTCGTCTTTACAAAAACCACTAGAAGCTAATCTATCGGAATAGGAACGGAATCCAGATGCGATTTTGTAAACATTTTAAACAACAGAAAGAAAATGAAATATTGTGCAGAAAAAATAAGAGATCAGAGTTTTCTGTGCTTTAAGAACGTATTGTCTAACTTTTGCGGAAATCAACTTGTGTTAAAAATACGGAAGAATTTTAGTGTTCTTTTTCGGTACAGTTTATACATCCAATAAGAATCTCAATAGGAATTTGTAGCAGACAACTACGTACAGAAAGATAACATAAATATTTCTAATCCTAAAAAGAAAAATGGTGTTTTCCAAGACATACCAATAAATCTTATAAAATTTGTCTCTTTCGGGTTTGGGATGGGATTATTACCTTGTATGCCAGGTACGTTTGGAACGCTATTGGGAGCAATGTTTTATTTTTTTTTACGTCAATTTTCCTTATTAACTTACAGTATTGTAGTCTATGCTCTTTTTGTTTTTGGTATAGTTGTTTGTGATGTCACCAACCGTCATCTAAAATCTTTAGACCATCCAAGGGTTGTATGGGATGAAATGGTCGGATTTTTATTTGTCATGGTCTCTGTCCCTAAGATTTGGTATTACGTTGCCGTGGGTTTTGTTTTGTTTCGTACATTCGACATCTGGAAACCCTGGCCTATCGAATGGATTGAAAAGAACATTAAAGGCGGTATGGGAGTGATGGTTGATGATACAATAGCTGCTTTGTACGCGTGGTCTACCTTAATGGCTATTATCAATTTCAAACATCTATTTACAAACTTTTTTTAAACCAAAACCTAACCGAACCCGTTTATATTAAATTTCAGTTTTTTCTGTTCTTACATTTTCTGTCGAAATTTTCTAAAATATACTTAACCCCACAATAGGGGCAGATAAAAAATCCCCTTTGTTCAATAGGCAGATACACTCGAGGATGAGCGTCCCAAAGACTATGTCCTTTCATAGGACACGAAATCGGTAAATCCGATTGAGTTATATATTGTTTCACAAACGCGTGACTACCCACCACACAAAGACTAGATTTTAAGTTCCCATCCTCTCTAAAAGAGGAAAACCAGAGAAAGGTTTTTACCGTTACCCCTCTGAAAATATCTTAGCTGTAGCCCAAATCCTTTGCAAACTAAAATCCTTTTTACTTTATATTTGTTATGATAAAAATAAAACAAATTGGAACGCCAGATCTTATTTTTCTCATGTACCCACTCCTTTTACCCAATTAGCCAGTTGATCAAAAGCTTCATAGTAAGTAAGATCCACACGCAATGGAGTAATTGAAACGCATTGACTGTTAATGGCAAAAAAGTCTGTTCCTGGACCCGCATCTTGTTCAGCTCCTGCTGCTCCTACCCAATAAATAGGACGTCCGCGAGGATCAATCTGTCGCACTATCGGTTCAGATCGATGGCGAGCGCCCAATCGGGTAATTCTGAACCCTCTTAGTTCTCGATAAGGTAAATCTGGTACGTTGATGTTCAGTATCGTATTAGGAGGTAAAGAATCTTTTACGATATGTTTAATCAATCGTCGAGTAACTTCAGCCGCTGTTTCGTGGTAAGAAAATCGTTCTCCTACCAAAGAAACTGCCAATGCGGGGAGACCCAAAAAACGTCCCTCCATAGCGGCAGCCACTGTCCCAGAATACCAAACATCATCACCCAAATTAGGACCATCGTTAATTCCAGCTACCACCATATCGGGCACTTCCTGAAGTATTCCTGTAATGGCTAAATGTACACAATCAGTAGGTGTGCCTTCTACACTAATCATTCCATTTTCTAAATTCCTGATATGCAGAGGGGCATGTAGAGTTAAAGAATTGCTTGCTCCGCTGCGATTGCGATCCGGTGCTACGACATTTACGCGACCAAATTCTCTCAAAGAGCTAACCAAAATTGACAAACCTTTTGCGTATACACCATCATCATTAGAAAGCAATAAATGCAATTTTTTTTCTGTAGAAGTGGTTTTCATAGAAAACATACTAACATCTTGTATCTAATCTTACGATACAGTCTGCAAAATCTATAATTGTCAAAGCCAACAGACAGAAACGAAGATGCAAAATTCAATTTTTGCATTTTAAGTCAAAAACATCGACAATTAAAAAAGTTGTGCTTCTTCTTAACACTTTTGCATTTTTTGTTTTTAGACATCTGATTTTAATATTTGTACAAAGAAGGAGTGTGATCGGACACCAACCCGATCCAAACCGAAAAAGTCAATACTACAAAAAATACAAAATAGCGGAAATTAAAACAACCTCTTTATTCTGTTCTTGTTAAGGGAAAAATTTTTCTTCCGGTGTACGGTGCTTTTTCTTTAAGTTCGCACTCAATCCGCAAAAGACGATTGTATTTGGCTATTCTTTCGGATCGACATAAAGAACCTGTTTTTATTTGCCCTGCGGCAGTTGCCACTGCTAAATCAGAAATCGTAGTATCCTCTGTTTCTCCAGAACGATGAGACACAACAACACCATATCCGGAATTTTTAGCTAATCCTATAACGGCTAATGTTTCTGTTAAAGTACCTATTTGATTAGGCTTAACTAAAATGGCATTTCCTATATTATTTTCAATACACTCCTTAAGAATTTTTGTATTCGTAACAAAAATATCATCTCCTACCAACTGTATTGTCTTGCCAAGGCGTTTTGTCAACAATCTCCAGCCAGTCCAATCTCTCTCAGAGAGACCATCTTCAATAGAAATAATGGGATATTTTTTTACCCATTCCATATAACGATCGATTAGAGCTTCACTAGTAATTTTTTTGTTCTCAAAGAGATAATATTTTTCTCGATAGAATTCTGAACTCGCCGCATCAAATGCTAACCAAATGTCTTTCCCCGGAGTATAGTGAGCATCTTCAACAGATTCCAAAATTAATTCGAATACCGATTCAGTGTTTAATGAATCTAAAGAAAAGCCGCCCTCATCACCGACAGAAGGTACCAACCCATAAGACATTAAACGATGCTTTAATGCATGAAAAACCTCAGATCCATAGCGTAAAGCTTCAGTAAAATTCGGGGCTCCTAGTGGGACAATCATAAATTCCTGAAAATCTAAATTGTTATGTGCATGCACTCCACCGTTTATAATATTCATCATAGGGATAGGAATACTAAATGGACCTTCTTCGCCCCCTAAATAGCGATATAAGGGAAGATCAGCGTCGTCAGATGCAGCGTAAGCTACCGCTAAAGACACTCCAAGAATTGCATTGGCACCTAAATTAGACTTATCTTCTGTTCCATCCAACTCAATCATAATACGATCAATATCTTCCTGTAATCCCGGATCTTGACCCAGTAAAGAATTCCGAATGGGGCCGTTTACGTTTTCTATCGCCTGCAATACGCCCTGTCCTCTATAACGACTGAAATCGTTATCGCGTAATTCTATAGCTTCACCCTTACCAATAGAGGCTCCAGAAGGTACCGCAGCAAAACCCCTCGCGCGAGAAGACAATACAACCTCTACAGAAATCGTAGGATTTCCACGAGAATCTAAAATTTCACGAGCGACAATATCAACAATAGTAGATTTCACAAAACACCAAAAATCAACTTATCTAAAAAATTTTTTCCGAAACTTCGTTCCCGAATCCAAAATATAGCCTCCTTTGTTCACAACAACTGCCTTTATCTCTCTGCGCACCTACTTGGACAAAACCAGATAAGAAACAAATTGATTGTGATAAAAATCCAACTCGAAATCTTTGTTCTTTAAAAGATTGAATTAAGTTCGTTTGCTGTATCCAAAAAATATTCACTTTTCTATTACCGACTTTCTATCACCAATCCTACAACTAAAGAAAAATAACAGTCATCCAAGATATTGCAAAATCCCAAATTTTCTATATACTTTTTTATTCTACAGATTTAGTTACTTTTATGCCTTTCTAAGGCAGATTTGATAAATCCGATAAAAATTGGATGTCCCCTACGGGGAGTAGAAGTAAATTCCGGATGAAACTGGCAACCCAAGAACCACGGATGATCAGACAATTCAACCACTTCTACAAAAGAGTTGTCAAGCGAACGTCCTGATACGATTAGATTTTTCTTTTCCAATACACCAATCCAATCGTTATTAATTTCATAACGATGGCGGTGCCTTTCTGTAATAATATCTTTTCCGTAGATTTTTTGTACCAATGTTTGAGATTTAAGTCGGCAGATTTGTCCGCCAAGGCGCATGGATCCGACCCAGTCTCCACGAAATTTGGATTTCTCTATAACTGCACTGTTTTTCGTCCGTTCGTTCACTAGCGATACGACCGGATAAGGACTGTCTGGATCAAATTCTGTACTATTAGCATTCTTCATATCTGCTTTATGACGAGCAAACTCAATTACTGCAATTTGCATTCCCAAACAAATTCCCAAAAAGGGAATGTCATTTTCTCGTGCATATTGTGCTGCTAAAATTTTCCCTTCAACACCTCTCAAACCGAATCCTCCAGGTACCAAAACGGCGTTCGACTTTTTCAATAAACACGTACCGTATGACTCGATCTCTTCAGAATCGATATATTCAATATTGATCTGTGTATATGTATGAATACCAGCGTGTATAAGCGCTTCGTTTAGAGATTTATAAGAATCCGAAAGATCTACATATTTTCCAACTATAGCAATATTTACTGAATATAAAGGATTTTTTTGTGCCGCTACTACTTTTTCCCAATCTCCTAAGTTGACAGGAATAGATTTAATTTTTAATTTTTCACAAATCCGATCTCCTAATCCTTGATTAGATAAAATTAGAGGAATTTCGTAAATGGATTGTACATCCAACAAAGAAATGACATCAGAAGCTGTTACATTGGTGAACAAAGCAATCTTTTTCTGATCAGTTTTGGACAAAAGTTTTTCAGAACGACACACCAAAATATCAGGTTGAATACCAATAGAACGCAATTCTTTTACTGAATGTTGAGTGGGTTTGGTTTTAATCTCTCCCGCGACAGAAACATAAGGTACTAAGGTTAAATGAATAAATAACGTTTTTTCTTTACCCAATTCGATACGCATCTGTCGTATAGCTTCTAAAAATGGCAAGGATTCAATATCTCCTACAGTCCCTCCAATTTCCACCAAAGCAATATCCGATCCTCTAGCGCCTTTACGAATCCTCTCTTTAATTTCATCTGTAATATGAGGAATAACTTGAATGGTTCTTCCCAAATAATCACCCCATCTCTCTTTTCTAATTACATCAGCATAAATTTGTCCTGTCGTGAAATTATTTTCTCGCGTCATAGTCACATCCACAAAACGCTCGTAATGTCCTAAATCCAGATCGGTTTCTGCCCCGTCTTCTGTTACAAACACTTCACCATGTTGGAAAGGATTCATAGTTCCCGGATCAACATTAATATAAGGATCGAGTTTAAGAAGAGTAATCCCGAAACTTTGTGCTTCAAGAATTGCTCCAAGAGATGCCGAAGTAACACCTTTTCCTAGAGAAGAAACCACTCCTCCGGTAATAAATATATATCGCACCATAAAAATATCGCTTTTTCTGCCTATTACTATTATTATATGATAGTAGATCCGCACAATCTATCGCGGTAGAGTTATCCCTTGTTGACCTTGGTATTTCCCTCCGCGATCTTTATAAGAAATCTCACAAACTTCATCAGACTCTAAGAACAACATTTGTGCAATCCCTTCATGAGCGTAAATCTTAGCAGGGGAGCTGGTAGTGTTAGAAAACTCCAAAGTAACATGTCCTTCCCATTCAGGTTCTAAGGGCGTAACATTGATAGTGATTCCACATCGCGCATAAGTAGATTTTCCTAGACAAATTGTCAATACATTTCTCGGAATTTTAAAATATTCCACTGTACAAGCCAGAACAAAAGAATTTGGCGGTATAGTGCAAACGTCTGCTTTCAAATCCACAAAACCATTGCGATCAAAATTTTTTGGATCAACAACAGAAGTGTTAATGTTAGTAAAAATTTTGAATTCGTTCGCACAACGAACGTCGTATCCATAACTCGAAGTTCCGTAAGACACAATCTTTCCCGATTGTGCGTAACAAACTTGATTCGATTCAAAAGGGCTAATCATTCCATAAAATTCAGCCATGTATCGAATCCACTTGTCTGATTTGATCGGCATTGTTTTATTTTTTCTCTCACAGTGACAGCGGAAAATTTCCTCTACAACAACCAATCGATTTACAATAGAAGTTGTTCCACCAATGCAATAGCGATACTTCGGTAAATCTTTGCTACAGAACCATTTGGATCCGAAATCGCTGCGGGGATTCCTCTATCCGAATTTTTACGAATAGCAATATCAAGAGGTATTTTTCCCAGAAAAGGGATACCATTAGCGTCAGCCATTCTTTTTCCACCTCCTTTTCCAAAAATCGGTTCTTCATGGTTACAATAGAGGCATTTGTAAGTCGCCATATTTTCAATAATTCCTAAAACAGGAATACCCAATTTTCTAAACATTGCAAGTGCTTTACCGGCATCAACTAAAGCTACTTTTTGCGGAGTAGTGACAATAACGGTTCCAGACACAGAAACTTTTTTAGACAAAGTTATAGGTACATCGCCTGTCCCTGGAGGCAAATCCAGAATAAGAAAATCGAGATCTTCCCACAATGTTTCGTAAACCAGCTGATATAAGGCTTGGCTCACTATTGGACCTCTCCATATTATCGGAGTTTTTGTATCGATTAGATAACTCATAGACACCGATTGAATACCGTGCTGACGAAGAGGAACAATTTTTTTTTCATTATTAACTCGCGATTTCTCGCGAATTCCTAAAATAACAGCCTGATTAGGACCGTGAATGTCTGCATCCAGTAACCCTACCTCAGCTCCCTCTCTGTACAGCGCCACAGCAAGATTAGCAGAAACGGTTGATTTTCCAACACCGCCTTTTCCTGAAGCAACAGAAATAATATTTTTGATCGCAGGGGTTCCCTGCCCTACTTGCACCGCGCGAGCTGATATAGAACGACTCTTTAGCTTATTGCAAATAAGTGTTTCTTTCACGAGGATTCAACCATTTATTTTTCTATTTGCTTAAAATACTTCCGTTACAAATCCATACTTCATTCTTCCCAGAATCTTTCCGTAATAAAAAGAAAAACACAGTTTCTTCCTAAAAACCGATTTCTTATTGTTTCTAAAACAAAAAAATCCCGGCGGAATAGTATCAAAAAAGATAACACTAAACAACTTCAAGTGAATCTTTAGTAACAAGCGAATCTTTGGTAAAATGAACATCGATTGACGTTTCGTTGATTACGAAACGTAAGCATTATTGTGCATACAAAAAAAAGATACATTTTAGTTACCGCTGCTTTTCCTTATTCCAATGGGCCAATTCATCTGGGACACATGGTAGGATATATCCAATCTGACATTTGGGTACGTTTTCAACGTCTTTCCGGAAATTCATGTCTTTACATCTGTGGAGAAGATGCTCATGGAACTGCTGTTATGATTGCTGCCCAAAAATTGGGTATCTCTCCCGAAGTCTTCGTAACCAAAATGCACAAAGAACATGCCAGAGATTTTTCTGATTTTTTAATTAATTTTGATAATTTCTATACAACACATTCTTCTGAAAATCGTATACTATCCGAATTCATTTATCAGAAATTAAAAGAAAATGGTGATATTTTTACAGAAACTGTTTTGCAAGCTTACGATCCTATGCGCAATATATTTCTCCCTGATCGGTTTATTCGGGGACTGTGTCCTCGCTGCAGAGCGCCAAATCAGTACGGCGATGTTTGTGAGTTGTGTGGCGCTACATACAATCCTACAGAATTAATTAATCCAATTTCCGCTTTTTCTGGTACTAAACCTATACAAAAATACTCAAAACATTGCTTTTTTGCTTTAAATCGGTATAGAAATTTTCTGAAACACTGGATTAGTGAAGGTCATTTGCAACCTCAAGTTGTAAACAAATTGAACGAATGGTTTGCAAACGATTTGAAGGCGTGGAACATTTCTCGGGACTCTCCTTATTTTGGTTTTAAAATTCCTGACTTGAACAATAAATACTTCTATGTATGGATGGATGCCCCCGTTGGCTACATGGCTAGCTTAAAAAATCTCATCGAGAGACGCGCAGAAATTGATTTTGATTTTTATTGGAAAGAGGAAAGTGCAACCGAACTGTACCATTTCATAGGAAAAGACATTATTTATTTTCATACTCTTTTTTGGCCAGCCATACTTTCCAGTGCAAATTTCCGTTTGCCAACAAAAATCTGCGTACACGGTTATCTTACTATTAAGGGTCAAAAAATGTCGAAATCCCGAGAAACGTTTATCACCGCTCGTCAATATTTAAAGAGTTTGAATCTAGAATACTTGCGATACTATTTTGCTGCTAAATTAGGTTCTCACATTGAGGATATTGATTTTAATCCGGAAGATTTTTTCCGACGTATCAATGCTGATTTGGTTGGAAAATATATCAACTTGGCCAGTCGTTGCGCTAGTTTTTTTACCAAAAACAAAGAAATCAAATTATCCGAAACGCTACCAGAACTTTTGTTGTATGAGTCTTTTATAGAAGTTGAAGAGAAAATTCTTCAGTATTATGAAACTTTAAACTACCGAAAAGTTGTACGTACGATTATGACGCTTACTGATCGAGCCAATCAATATATCGATAAAGAAAAACCATGGATATTGGCAAGAGAACCTGGCCAAGAAAAGCGAATCCAGGCCGTTTGTACACAAGGACTAAATTTATTTAAAATTTTAACGACTTACCTGAAACCCATTTTACCAAATACAGCGCAGAAAGTAGAAATATTTCTCAACTGTGGTGAATTGAATTTCGAAAATTTAAAAAATCCACTACTGGCTCATCCTATTAACCCATTCCATCCTTTAATACAGAGAATAACACTAGAATCTATAGTTCAACTGCTCCAATAAAAAAACGAAAAACTCCATGTTTAATAAACCAAACGATCTATCCCAAACCCAACAAACTCGACACATCTTGTGCGATTGCGAATTGTATCGTTTTCACTCTTCTGCAGTAATTGTAGACAATAAAACCATCGAAAAAATCCATCGATTGCTGTTTGATAGGGGAAATCGATAATGTATCTTCAATACAATTGACCAATAATCTAATTTTTTTATACGTGTCTGAAATACGAAAGAACAAAAATACGATAGCTGTAGCCAGTATTCGTGAAAAAGAATGCATTGGATGTACCAAATGTATTCGAGTGTGTCCCACAGATGCTATTATTGGCGCATCAAGACTAGCGCATACAGTAATTTCCGACGCATGTACGGGATGTAGGCGGTGTCTTACGGTTTGTCCTAAAGACTGCATTGAAATCAGAACGTTGTCTGCAAATGCAGAAAGAAGAGCGTATTGCATAAAAAAATGGCGTTCTTGTTACAAAAAACATAAAAAAAGACTTATACAAAACGAGTTTGAACAGAATCTCAAATATCAAGAACTAGAATTATCTGTGTTAAAAACACCAGAAGATCGTCGCGCAGCCATTTGTGCTGCCGTAGTTCGATATCACAAAAAAAGAGAAAGACAATCGTGAATCGCAAAAAATGTGAGAATATTTTTCTCCGCTTTAGAGCTCATAACAACAATCCCACTTCAGAATTGGTTTATCACTCTACGTTTGAGTTATTGATCGCAGTGATTTTATCTGCTCAGTCTACCGATACAAATGTCAACAAAAGCACTAAGGGATTGTTTGAGAAGGCAAACCGACCTTCAGAAATATTAAATCTTGGAGAAAGAAACCTAAGAAATTGTATCAAATCTATCGGACTGTACAATGCCAAAGCTAAAAATATTATCAAAACTTGTAAAGTATTGGTAGAAAAATACCATTCACAAGTACCTAGAACACGGGAAGAGCTTGAAGCACTTCCCGGAGTTGGTCGTAAAACAGCAAATATTATTCTAAATTCTGCTTTTGGAGATTCTACTATTGCCGTTGATACCCACGTTTTTCGTGTAGCCAATCGCACCGGGCTAGCCTCAGGACAAAAACCATTACTAGTGGAAAATAAATTGATGAAAATAATTTCCAGAGAATTCTTATCCGATACTCATTATTGGCTTGTTCTACATGGCCGTTATATATGCACCGCTCGCCGTGCCAAATGCTCAGAGTGTTTCATTAGTGATTTATGTGAATATCCTAAAAAAACTATTTTCCCAAAACACAAAAGATTTCCTTCATTGTGATGAACAATTGCAAAAGAGATTTTTTGTCTTTTATTTTGTTTCCTCCGTTCGAAGGTCGGAAAAGAGATAAATTTCCAATTCATCGCAAAAATACAAAAGAAAATAGCAAATGAAAACAATTACAATTATTCAACCAGATGATTGGCATTGTCACTTACGTGATCAATCTTACCTTAAGCGAACTGTTACAGACGCTGCTCTTCGATTCAGGAGAGTGGTTGTTATGCCTAATTTAGTTCCACCAGTGACAACAGTAGCTCAGGCCAAAGCATATTGTAAAAGAATTAAACAACACATTTCCAATCAATCTACATTTACCCCTTTAATGACGCTATATCTTACAGATACTTTGGAACCAAAAGAAATCAGAGCCGCCAAAAAATCAAATTTTATAATCGCTTGTAAGTTATATCCCGCAGGGGCAACTACGCATTCTCAATTCGGAATTGTAGCCTTACAAAAAATTTATCCTCTCATAGAGGTCCTGCAATCCGTAGATTTACCCTTATTAATACATGGAGAATCTATTGATCCATCTGTAGACATTTTCGATCGAGAAGCTGTTTTTATCGAACAAGAATTGATTCCCTTGATTAAGAGTTTCCCAAATTTACGAATAGTTTTAGAACATATCTCTACTAAAACAGCGGTGGATTTTGTTTCTGAAACAGCGCTATCAACTCTAGCAGCAACTATTACTCCGCACCATTGTCTATTTAACAGAAATCATTTGTTGAAGGACGGTTTGCATGCTCATTATTATTGTTTGCCACTGCTAAAAACACGCACGGACCAATTTGCGCTTATTAAAGCGGCTATCAGTGGGAACCCAAAATTTTTTTTAGGTACGGATAGCGCCCCACATTCAAGAACAGAAAAAGAATCACTTTACGGAGCTGCAGGAATCTACAACACTCCAATCGCTATTGAGATTTATACAGAACTCTTTGAACGTTGCAATGCACTGGAAAAGTTAGAAGGATTTTCCAGTCGTTTCGGAGCACAATTTTATGGTCTGCCATTGAATACTAAAAAAATTACCTTAGTTAAAAAGCCTTGGCAAGTTGTTCAGTTTTTATCTTTTGGTTCGGATATTGTGATACCCTTACTGGCAGGTAAAACACTAAATTGGCGTATTGGCCAAATTTTTTGATCAGAGATTTTTGAGAGAATACAACCGATATATGAGAAACGAACAATATTCTTCAAATGTCCTTTTGAAAGAAAGATTCGGCGGCTATCTTCCTGTTGTAATAGATGTTGAGACAGGCGGACTGGAACCTCTTACAAATCCTTTATTGGAGATAGCCGCTATTTCAATTGGTATCAATCAGGAAAAAGAAATCCATCCCGGAGAGTTGTTCTCTTGCCACATCTTGCCATTCAAAAACTCCATTTTAGACCCAATATCGTTGGCAATTACAAAAATCGATCCTTTCCACCCTTTTCGATTTGCTATTAAAGAGAAAAGGGCGCTACAAGAATTGTTTGTTTTCGTAGAAAAAGCCGTCTCCGCTCACAATTGTCGTAGAGCAGTACTCGTAGGACACAATGCTCATTTCGATTTGTCCTTTATTCACGCAGCTATGAAACGCTGTAAGATAAAAACATCTCCTTTACATGCGTTTACTTGCTTCGATACCGCCACTTTAGCAGCTACAGTATTTGGAAAATCCGTATTGGCCAAAGCGCTGCGAGAAGCATCTATACCCTTTGATAGAAAAGAAGCGCATTCCGCCATCTACGATGCCAAGCGCACATCAGAATTATTTTGCTATATTATCAACAGAATCGATCGAATATGGCAACGAGAAAAGCCAAACCGACTCGTTTTTTCTAATTAGCTTTTGCTGGCTGATTAACCAAAAACCAATTAAAGACAATTCAAAGATCAGAAGCGTATTCAGATAAATATTCTGCAATTCCTTCTGAGGAAGGTCGAATACCAGGATCACCTTTTTTCCAATTCGCCGGACAAACTTCCCCATTTTTCTCAGTAAATTGAAGAGCGTCTATTATACGCAGAATTTCCGGAATACTTCGACCCAAAGGCAGATCGTTTACAATCTGCGATCGAACAATTCCTTGTTTATCAATCAAAAAAGAACCCCGCAAAGCAACTCCGGTTTTGGGATGTTCCACTCCATAACTACGACAGACTTTGTGAGAAATATCTGAAGCTAAAGTATAACGAACAGGTCCAATACCGCCACGTTCTACTGGGATACCGCGCCAAGTACGATGAGAAAACTGAGAATCTACCGAAATAGCCACCACTTCTACATTACGTTTACAGAAGTCACCAATTGCGTGGTCCAAGGCGATCAGTTCAGAAGGACACACAAAAGTAAAATCCAAAGGGTAAAAAAACACCAATCCATACTTATTCTGTATGGATTCTCTAAGTTCAAAGCCTTCTACGACATCACCATTTCCTAAAACAGCAGGAACGACGAAATTGGGTGCCTCCCGACCTACCAAAATTTCCATCAACCAACCCCCCCTTTTTTTTCACCATCGGGTCCAATCAATAATACCTAAGCCCAAACGATCGTAGTGTAATGGCATTATTGTTTATTTGTCAACAAAAAAGAAATATTGAAGCGGTTAGAAAAATGCCTTACAATCGCACGGTTGAATTTGGTCCGTTTTTGAAAGAGTGTTTTTCAAGATACTCAGATTCTGAAAAAATAATCAGGGGAGGTATTTTTTGTGGCTTTTAAACTTCCAGATCTACCGTATCGCACATGGGATTTAGAACCCTATATTTCCCAAGAAACCTTCGAATATCATCACGGTAAGCATCATCGCGCTTATGTAGACAAACTAAATAGGCTTATTGCAGGAACATCGTTCGAATCCCAATCCCTCGAAGAAATTGTTGCAAACTCCAAAGGGCATATCTTTAACAACGCTGCTCAGAGTTGGAACCATAGATTTTATTGGAGTTGTATGAGACCTACCAAAAGTATCGAAGGAAATACGATAAAAAATAGCGATCTAGAGACAGCGATGAAAAATCATTTTGGATCGTTAGAAAAATTTGAAACGATGTTCACTCTTGCAGCTAATGATCATTTCGGATCGGGTTGGACTTGGTTGGTAAAAGATGAAAAAGGAAATCTGGAAATTCTAAACACGGAAAACGCATACAATCCTATGATAGACGATAAAAAACCATTGTTAACGTGTGATTTGTGGGAACATGCTTATTACATCGATACACGGAATAATCGACTACAATATATTAATAATTTTTGGCGTATAGTTAATTGGAATTTTGTAATGGATAATTTTCAGTCTGACTGAATATCGAGATATGATCGACATTATTGTTAATGGAGTTAATGGGAAAATGGGTCGTGTAATTAGAGAAAATATTGCGACTCAAGTTGATCTTCGATTGGTCGCAGGAACTGGTCGTCGAGACGATTTAACAACGGTCATAAAAATAACGAGAGCAGACGTAGTTATCGATTTCACTACCCCCAGTGCGGTTTTTTCCAACACAAAAAAAATTATCGACGCGGGAGCTCGACCTGTGATTGGAACAACAGGATTGACTGCCGAACAAATTGATATCCTATCGAGACGATGTCGAACAAAAAAATTGGGTGGAATTGTTGCTCCAAACTTTTTTTTAGGAGCGATCTTGATGATGAAGTATGCTAAAGATGCTTCTCGGTATTTCCCCGATTCCGAAATTGTCGAAATGCACCATCCCCAAAAAACAGACGCCCCTTCAGGAACTGCAATCAGAACCGCTCAAATGATGACGGAGGTACAATCTTCTCAAAACAGAGAGAAAAACATCTCTCTTTCCAAATCTTCCGTCTCTACTAATATCGAACTTCAGAAAAAACCTCTCGATTGCTGCTGCAATACGTTAACAAAAAAAGAGACTGACATTCCCATTCACTCTGTTCGTCTTCCGGGATTGTTTTCTCATCAGTTAGTGCTTTTTGGTGGAAAAGGAGAGGTATTGACTATTCGTCATGACGGAACAGATCGTAAATGTATGGTATCAGGGATTTTTATTGCGTGTCGAAAAGTAATGGAATTGGACCGTCTGGTGTATGGATTGGAGAATCTCCTGTAGGTTACAATTTTTCTTTTTTACTCGTTTTCTCGTCGAATACCAGTCGAACATCCAATTCTCGAGCAGCTTTCACTTCGTCCAATCGTCTGACGGTTTGGAGGTGTGGAGATTCTTTTACCATTTTGGGATTTTCTTTTATTTCAATCAAAATTTTTCGTAAAGCTTCTACAAAACAATCCAGAGTTTGTTTACTTTCTGTTTCTGTAGGTTCAATTAAAAAACATTCAGGAATTAATGAAGGAAAATAGACTGTAGGAGAATAGAATCCGTAATCCAACAATCTTTTGGCGATATCCGATGCAGTGATTCCGTACTTTCTTGTCAAAGGTTTTATTGTCAAAACAAACTCGTGAGAAGCACGACGATTCGGAAAAGCCACTGTAAACCCTAACTGTACCAATCGTTTCATTAAATAATTAGCATTTAAAGCGGAAAATTTAGATACTCGAACAGTACCTTCGCTGCCTAACATCCGCAAATAAATATACGCTCGTAACAATACACCCATATTACCCATAAAAGTCGAGAGCTGACCAATCGTTTTAGGACAATGTTTTTTTGTAATCCAATAATATCCATTTTCTTTATTTTTCCCTACTATTGGTGTGGGCAAGTATTCTACAAGTCTCCTACCAGCGGCCACTGGACCAGCACCTGGGCCTCCTCCGCCATGTGGTGTTGCGAAAGTTTTGTGCAGATTCAGATGCATAACATCGAATCCCATATCTCCGGGTCGATATTTTCCCAAAATAGCGTTAAAATTCGCACCATCGTAGTAAAGTAAACCACCTACATTATGAATCATTTTTGCGATTTCTATAATGTTTCTTTCGAATACACCTAATGTCGAAGGATTCGTTAGCATAATACCCGCTGTTTTGGTTCCTATCATTTTTTCTAATTTCTCAAGATCGATATCTCCTTCTTCTGTTGTTCCCACTTCTCTGACACTATAACCACACATAGCGGCAGAAGCAGGATTAGTTCCATGAGAAGCTTCAGGAACCAGTATTTCTGTTCTTTTATAATCACCATGGTTTGTATGATAGGCTTTTATCATTGCCACTCCCGAAAACTCACCTTGAGCACCTGCCATAGGTACCAACGAAACTCTTTCCATTCCAGTAATATCCGCCAATATGGCCTGTAATTCATACAAGTGCTGTAAGAAAGGTTGGCTGTGAAACTCAGGCGTTAAGGGGTGACGATTCAGATAACCTGGAAGTGAAGCTAACCGATTGGCTATCCGTGGATTATATTTCATTGTACAAGAACCCAGTGGGTAGAAATTAGTATCGATTGAAAAATTTTTCTTGGACAACTTCGTGAAATGTCGTACCACTTCCAATTCTGACAATTCTGGAAGATATGGAAGATCACAACGCAAGAAAACTAAAGGAACACCACATACTTTCTTCGTTGTTTCTGAAATTATTTGCGATCTTGCGCGTCGTCCTTCTTGGGATTTTTTGAAAATTAGCACATCAATTTTTCACTATATTTTGTTCGTTTTAGTAACCGATGGAATCGATCATTTCGCAAAAAGTCTTTTTATAGAAATCTATATCCTCATCGGTCTTAGTTTCCGTCACACAGATTAACAAGCAATTTCCCAGTTCCGGATAGTGCTCTTTTAGAGAGAAACCAGACAAGATTCCCTGTTTACTCATTTGGATAATTATTTTCTCTACAGGTATTTTTAATCGAACTACAAATTCATGGAAAATGGGTTGTGAAAACACTGGACTTACTTCTTTCAAGGTAGACAATCGTTGAAATAGATCACGCGCTTTTATATGCGAAGTCAACGCCACTTCGCGAAGACCTTTTGCTCCTAATAAACTTAAATAAATAGTTGACGCCACTACTAAGAGGCCTTGATTGGTACAGATATTTGACGTCGCTCTAGAGCGACGAATGTGTTGTTCACGTGCTTGGAGAGTTAAAGTGAACCCCTCGCGCCCTTTTTTATCACAAGTTCTTGCTACTATACGTCCTGGAATTTGTCGTATATATTCTCTCTTACAGCAAATAAATCCGAAGTAAGGCCCTCCAGAAGATAAAGGAATACCCAACGGCTGTCCTTCACCGCAGGCAATATCCGCTCCTCGCTCTCCCCATTGTCCAGGAGGCTTTAGTAAGGCCATCGCTATAGGATTTACACTAGCAATAACTAAAATATCCCGAGCATGAGCCCAATCTGTTAGTCTATCTACACATTCAAGCGCCCCGAAAAAATTAGGCTGAGAAATAATAAGTGCAGCTGCATCTTCTGTTGTCTTTTGGATACTCATCGTTTGTAGATCCAGTATTCCTTGTGCCAAATCATAAGGAACAGTTTCTACAAAAATATTTTGCTGTTGGACAATCGTTTTTAGGACGTATCGATACACCGGATGAACAGTAGCTGGAACTAAAATACGTCGTGCTTTTTTCCTGTTAATACGAACTGCCATCAACGCCGCCTCAGACAACGCACTAGCGCCATCATATAAGGAAGCATTAGAAACCTCCATAGAAAGCAATTCGGACATCATAGTTTGATACTCATAAATTAATTGCAAACTTCCCTGACTAGCTTCAGCTTGATAAGGGGTATAGGCTGTATAAAATTCCCCACGAGTAGCGATCTCCCATACTATTGCTGGAATGTAATGTTCATAAGCACCAGCACCAACAAAACACCGAAATTTTTTAGGTTCATTCTGCTCTATAAGACGAGAAACAGAAGATTCGTTCAACCCTTTTCCTAAAATTTTCTGCTTGAAGGGATTCGATAAATTTATCTCGTCAAACAACTGCTCAACACTATCGACACCGATAAGGGCTAGCATCTTTTCTTGATCTTCAGAAGTGTGAGGGATAAAGGGCATCTTTCTAAATTTCCTAAATTACGCTATATTTTTGTTAAAATCTTATAAGATTCACTGCTAAGCAATTTGTCGAACTCATTTTCATTATCAGCTTTAATACGATAAATCCAACCCTCTCCATAAGGAGAACGACTTATTAAAGACGGATCTTCTTGGAGTTTTTTGTTGATTGCAACTATCTTCCCCATAAAAGGAGAATAAACATCAGATGCTGTTTTTACAGATTCCAATACAGCCACCGTATCATTCACAACTACCCGACTATCAACATCAGGTAACTCTACGTATACCAAATCACCCATCTGTTCTTGAGCAAAATCTGTAATCCCTACTGTAAAAATACCATTAGATTCCCTTTGTATCCATTCGTGACTTTTACTATAGCGCAATTCCTCTGATAAAGATCCTAACCATCTCTTCATTTTCTTTCCTCAAAAAGTTTTTTCCCTTGATATACAAAAGGCGTTCCAACTACCTTAACTGGAATTTTCTTACCTCGTCGCTCGACATAACCGTCTCTAAACACGAATTCTTCCTTAGAAATTCGAGCAAAAGCAATAGCGCATTTTAAGACAGGAGAAAAACCACTGCTGGTAATTTTCCCTTCTCGAAAATCGTCACCACTACTTAACCACACTTTTTGATGATTCTGAAAAATACCAGGTCCTTCCATAGTTAATCCAACTAACTGTTCTTTAATGCCTGTATTCAATTGATACTCCAATATGGAACGACCAACGAAATTACGGTCAGGATCATCCAAAGTTACGCTCCAATCCAGATTAGAGGAGAAAGGAGAAGTGGTCTCGTCCATATCAAAACCGTATAAATTTAATCCTGCTTCTAAGCGCAAAGTATTCCGAGCTCCCAGTCCACACGGTGTAATCCCAATACGCATTGCTTTTCGCCATATTCTTCGTGCTTTCAGAACATTCGGAACGATTATTTCAAGTCCATCTTCTCCAGTATATCCTGTACGAGCTATCAACAATTCATCGATTAGAACAAATCGAAATGATCTAAGTTTCATCAATTTGGCATGAATTGCTTCGCCAAAAATATCTCGAGTAACAGAAAATACCGAAGGACCCTGAATAGCGATGATACAAATCTGAGATTGTTGGCTAATTGATACTTGATAAGGCCGACTCTGTTCTTTCATCCATACAATATCTCTTGCTTGCGTTCCGGCATTAACTACCATACGATAATGGGAAGGAAATAGACAATAAATAATAAGGTCATCTATAACCCCCCCAGTCTCATTCAACATACAACTGTACAATGCATATCCTGGAGATTCTTTAAGTTTTATAATGTCGTTAGCTAATAAAAAACGTAAAAAAGGTGTAGCGTTCTTTCCCTTTATATCAATGACACCCATATGAGAAACATCAAAAATCCCAACTTTTTTTCGTACCTGACAGTGTTCGCCAATTTGTGAACCGTAGTGAAGAGGCATCTCCCAACCAGAAAAATTGACAAAGCGAGCATTTCTCTGAGAATGTTCTTTATAAAGTGGTGTACGTCGTAGCATACCGACAGAAATTATACTGAGATACAATTAAAAAATCCAATGCTGTAATCCTAATGAAGGAAATGAAGGATTCAAAAGAAAACTAAATAAAAATATATAAAAAAGATAAAGAAAAGCCCCACCTATAGAGCGGGGCTTTAAGTTTAAAATTAAAGAGGAAAAAAGAGCAAAGACACAATGAATAAATTACATCATGCCTCCACCACTCATTCCGCCCATACCGCCCATTCCGCCCATATCACTACCAGTCATAGACTCTTCCTTTTCTTTCGGAGATTCTGTCACCATACACTCCGTAGTGATCATGAGACCAGCGATAGAAGCTGCATTTTGTAACGCAGTACGAGTTACCTTTGTAGGATCAAGGATACCCATATCAATCATATCACCGTACTCACCTTTTGCAGCGTTATAACCATAGTTGACATCCTTATGGTTTAACACCTTATCGGCAATAACAGCGGCTTGCTCTCCTGCGTTCTTTACAATTTGAAATAGCGGATATGCCATAGCGCGACGTGCAATCTCAACACCCATACGCTGATCCTCATTATCCACTTTAACATCTCCCAAACCTTCCACAACGCGGATCAGAGCTACTCCACCACCAGGCACTACACCTTCTTCTACAGCAGCACGAGTTGCGTGTAAAGCATCTTCTACCCGAGCTTTTTTCTCCTTCATCTCAACTTCTGTCGCAGCACCTACCTTAATGACCGCAACTCCCCCAGACAACTTAGCCAATCGTTCTTGAAGCTTTTCCTTATCGTAATCGGAAGTGCTAATCTCTATTTCTGCACGGATTTGTTTTACACGATCTCTAATGTCCCCAGCATTACCCGCTCCATCGATAACGGTCGTATCCTCTTTAGTAACCACAACACGTTTAGCGGAACCCAAATCGTCTAAAGTTATCGATTCTAGGGACAGTCCTACTTCCTCGGAAATTACCTTACTTCTTGTTAGGACAGCAATGTCTTGCAACATCGCTTTCCGACGATCGCCAAATCCTGGAGCTTTAACGGCAGCAACTTTCATCACACCCCGGATGTTATTTACTACGAGAGTAGCCAAAGCTTCTCCTTCAACATCTTCCGCCACCACTAAGAGCGGGCGACCCGACTTAGCAATACTTTCCAATAAAGGAATCAACTCTCGAATATTGGAGATCTTTTTATCCACCAGAAGAATAAACGGATTCTCAAGCTCCGTACTCATATTTTGTTGGTTATTAACAAAATAAGGCGATAAATAACCTCGATCGAACTGCATACCTTCAACTACTTCCAACTCGTTTTCTAATCCAGATCCGTCCTCTACCGTAATAACACCCTCTTTACCTACTTTCTCCATCGCATCCGCAATGATCTGACCAATAGACTCATCCGAGTTAGCCGAAATAGTTCCTACTTGGGCAATAGCGGTCTTATCCTCACACGGTTTAGAAATATGCTTTAGCTTCGCAACAGCAGAAACCACTGCTTTATCAATACCTCTCTTCAGATCCATTGGATTCATACCGGATATAACAGACTTTATACCCTCTACCAAGATGGCCTGCGCCAACACGGTAGCAGTTGTAGTTCCGTCACCAGCATCGTCCGAAGTACGAGAAGCTACTTCTTTAACCATCTGAGCACCCATATTCTCGAACTTATCTTTCAACTCAATTTCCTTAGCGACACTCACCCCGTCTTTAGTGATAGATGGAGCGCCAAAAGACTTATCCAATATGACATTTCGACCTTTAGGGCCTAAGGTCACTTTCACAGCATTTGCCAGAACATCCACACCACGACTCATCGCGTGCAACGCCTCGTGAGAAAACTTCAAAACTTTCGCAGACATTTTTTTTACCTCTCGTCGTTGTTAATTCTAACTAAACTAAAAAACGTACAAATTTATGGTTATTTATGACAGCTTGTTCTTCTTATCAATTTTCGATCACACCCATAATGTCGTCTTCCCGCATGACGATATATTCCTTTCCACCAACTTTCACTTCAGTCCCTGCATATTTTCCAAATAGAATGCGATCACCAACTTTGACATTTAAAGGACGAACCTCTCCGTGATCAAATTTTCCAGGACCAACTGCGACAACATTCCCTTCAGAAGGTTTCTCAGCGGCAGAATCAGGAATTACGATACCACCCGCTGAAGTACGTTCCTTCTCTTCAAGACGGTGAACCACCACTCGATCGTGTAACGGACGTATATTCATATTCATACTTACTCCTCTCGTGATACATTAAGTAAAAAATAAAAAATTACACCTAAACTTAACTCAACTTAACTCTAAACTCAACTTTAAAAAACCCAATCTAAGTTCAAGAGATCCACTCGTTCTCGCCGAAGGAAGCGGCGCTCGCGATGGAGTCTTTTTTATTATTATGACATTTGTCTGGTATATGGGGATACTGAGAAAGAATTCAAGAGTAAGTACACAGAGTTTTGGTAGAATTTTGCACTAAAAATTATGTGGTTAAAAGTGAAGAAGATTATGGTAAGCTCAACTGTGTTTTCATAAATTTTGTGGAATTTCTGCGATGGATTCGTTCAAAACGCTACGCACATTAACCGTCAAGGGAAAAACTTATTTTTATTACAGTCTTGTAGCTGCAGAGGAAGCAGGGCTATCGAACATCCATCGTCTTCCATTCTCTCTGAAAATTCTTTTGGAAAATCAACTGAGATATGAAGACGGATACACGACCACTCGCAAGCATATCGAAGCTTTTGCACATTGGACACGAGAAAAACATTCTGATCAAGAAATCACCTACCGTCCTACTAGAGTACTGATGCAGGATTTCACTGGTGTTCCTGCCTTGATAGATTTAGCTGCTATGCGAGATGCTATGGTGTCTATGAAAAGAAGCCCAGACAAAATTAATCCTCATTGTCCTGTACATCTTATTGTTGATCATTCAGTCCAAGTAGATACATTTGGGAATAGAAAGGCTTTTCATGAAAATGTTCGTATAGAAATGCAAAGGAATTATGAGCGATATACATTTCTAAAATGGGGGCAGCAAGCATTTCGCCACTTCCAACTAATTCCCCCCGGAACCGGTATTTGCCACCAAGTGAATTTGGAATACTTAGGACGTGTAATATGGTGTAGCCAAGTAGAAGATAAATTGTTCGCTTACCCGGATACAGTTGTTGGTACCGACAGTCACACTACCATGATCAACGGTTTAGGTGTTCTAGGATGGGGGGTTGGAGGAATTGAAGCGGAAGCAGTTATGCTCGGACAATCCGTATCTATGTCAATTCCCGAGGTGGTAGGTTTCTATTTATCAGGTGGATTGCAAGAGGGAGTAAATGCCACTGATCTTGTTCTAACAATAACTCAAATGCTACGTCGTCTAGGTGTAGTTGGAAAATTTGTAGAATTCTATGGCCCAGGACTTTCTAAACTTTCTCTTGCTGATCGGGCAACTATTAGCAATATGGCTCCTGAATATGGGGCTACCTGCGGTCTTTTTCCTATTGATGTAGAGACTATCAAATACATGAAATTAACTGACCGTGATCCTGAAGTTATTGCGTTAGTAGAATCTTATTCTCAAGAACAAGGCTTGTGGTACGATACAACGCAAAATACATCAGAAGTTATTTTCAGCAACACACTTTCTTTAGACCTCTCTACAGTTGAGCCCAGTCTAGCAGGTCCGACACGACCGCAAGACCGTATCAAACTGTCCGATACAAAAAAAGCTACTGAGAATTTTATTACTGAAACCAAACACATTCAGAAATTAGAACAAGTATGTAAGAATACAGACAATTTTGATCTCCATCATGGAGATATAGTTATTGCAGCAATCACCAGTTGTACTAATACTTCTAATCCCAATGTGATGCTTTCTGCGGGATTGCTTGCTAAAGCAGCTGTAGAAAAAGGTTTAAGAAGAAAATTCTGGGTGAAATGTTCGCTGGCTCCAGGATCTAAAGTGGTAATGGATTATTTAAAAAGAACTAAATTAATCGATTTTTTAGAACAACTTGGATTTTATTTAGTAGGGTACGGTTGTACAACTTGTATCGGAAATTCTGGCCCGTTGCCTAAAGTGATTGCTCAAAAAATCGTAGAAAATGATTTGATTGTTTCATCCGTTTTATCAGGAAACCGAAACTTCGAAGGTCGCATTCATCCATTGGTTAAAGCAAACTGGTTAGCTTCTCCTCCTTTAGTAGTTGCTTTTTCCCTAGCGGGAACCACCCACATTGACCTTACTAAGGATCCATTAGGAGTTAGTAATTATGGAAAGTTGATTTTTTTACGGGACATTTGGCCCACGCATGTAGAAATTTCTAAAGCACTTCAACAAGTGAGCCACAAGATGTTTCGTAGCAAATATTCAGGTGTATTTTTAGGAAATACCGATTGGCAACGAATTGCCACATCTGCGAACAATACGTTCGAATGGCAGAAAAATTCCACCTATGTAAAAAAACCCCCATTTTTTGAGGGAGTCAGTATCTACCCTAAATCTTTAGAAGAAATAAAAGAAGCGCGCATCTTAGCTATTCTTGGGGATAGCGTAACAACAGATCATATCTCCCCAGCAGGATTTATTCAACCAGATCACCCTGCTGGTGAGTACTTGATCAGACAAGGTGTCGGTATTAAAAACTTTAATTCCTACGGTTCTCGTAGAGGAAACTACGAAGTGATGGTGCGAGGTACTTTTTCGAATACTAGAATTAAAAACGAGATGTTATCCGGTATAGAAGGGGGGTTCACCAAACACTACCCAGATGGCGAAAAACTATTTATCTACGATGCTGCGATGAAATACCGTGGTGAAAACGTTCCGTTAGTAATTGTTGCTGGAAAGGAGTACGGAACAGGCTCTTCACGAGATTGGGCTGCTAAAGGTACAAAATTGTTGGGTATTAAAGCCGTTATTGCAGAGAGTTTCGAACGCATTCATCGTTCTAATCTAGTAGGTATGGGAGTTTTACCACTTGAATTTAAAAACAATATCAACCGAAAAAATTTAGAATTAGATGGCAGCGAAGTGATAGACATTACCGGAATAAAAGACAATCTGTATCCCAGAAAAGATGTTACCATGAAGATCAAGCGTAAAAATAGTACTGTCGAAAGCATCGTTCTAAATTGTCGAATTGATACAGAAAGAGAGTTAATTTATTACAAACACGATGGAATCCTACAATTTGTACTCCGTCAAATACTGCTATCAACTCAGTTGAAAAAAAATAGCGGCGGATTATCAGAAAAAACAAAATTTGTCTAACCGTATGCCATTTTCTCCATCTTTAAAAAATATCTAATCTCAGCACTGTACAAAATTCTTTTAGTAAAAGGGCAATGTTGAAAACAAGTGGAGAAAGAGGACAATCCAAGTTTTATATCGAATTTGATATTTTTCTCTAATTCTAGACAACTACAACAATGTAGGGCAAAATCCCTCCCCAGAATTTCCGAGGATTCTCGAAAAATAATTTGAAACGTCACTATCTCTAACGCTTAATGCCGGTAAGGAGTTTTTGTGGACATCTGCGAGATTAAAAGACTTGTTAAGCTGATCAATGGAACAAGAATTAAAGAAATTGAAATAAAGTCTAGTAAAGGATTGATACGGATCAGTCAATTTCCTCAAGACGGAATTTCTATCTCTCATCCGGTTTCCACTGTCGTAACCAATTCTCCAGAATCCTCCAGTATACCCAATCAAACCACACCAAACTTAAAGAAATCGTCCGATTCAGAAATCTCAAACAGTTTTTCCTTAAAATCTCCTATGGTAGGAACAGTTTATTTGTCCCCAACACCTAAAACGCAACCTTTCGTAGAAATTGGGCAACAGATCTCAGTGGGTGATATAATATGTATTATTGAAGCAATGAAAATATTTAACAAGATTGAAGCTGATAAAAACGGTGTTGTTACTGCTTGTCTTGTTGAAGATGGACAGCCGGTGGAATTTAATCAACCACTTTTTCTTCTCAAGAAAGATTAATAGAGGATTTCTGTGTTTAAGAAAATATTAATTGCCAATCGAGGAGAGATTGCGTTGCGGATTCATCGAGCTTGTAAGGAAATGGGTATCCAAACAGTAGCTACTTACTCTACTGCTGATCAAAATCTTATGCACGTACGTTTGGCAGACGAAGCGGTTTGTATTGGCCCGCCCAATAGAGCCAGTAGTTATCTGAGTATTCCCGCTGTCATTGCAGCTGCCGAAATTGTTCGCGCTGATGCCATTCATCCAGGTTATGGTTTTCTCTCAGAAAATCCAAATTTTGCTGAGCAAGTAGAAAATAGTGGATTTACATTTATCGGACCCACTTTTGATTCCATTCGCCTTATGGGAAATAAAATTTCAGCTCTCAAGACCATAAAATCCGCAGGATTGCCTTGTATTTCTGGATCAGATGGTGCCCTAAGTAAAGACGATAATGTCAATATAGCCATTGCTCGACATATCGGTTATCCTATTTTAATTAAGGCTAGTAATGGAGAAGGCGGTCGAGGCATGCGTGTGGTACATCAGGAAACGGATTTATTAAATTTTATTACTTTAACAAGAATGGAAGCGACCACTGCTTTTGGAACAGATGAAGTCTATATGGAGAAATATCTCAAGAATCCTAGACATATTGAAATTCAAGTTTTGGGTGATGGTAAAGGGAATGCTATCCATCTTGGTGAACGCGATTGTTCAATACAACGTCGTCATCAGAAAATTATTGAAGAAGCTCCCGCTCCAGGCATAACATTAGAACAACGCACTACCATTGGTAAATGGTGTGTACAAGCTTGTATTGCCATGAGTTATCGAAGCGCTGGGACATTTGAATTCCTTTACAAAGAAGGCGAATTCCACTTCATCGAAATGAACACACGAATTCAAGTTGAACATCCTGTTACGGAGATGATTACGGGCGTTGATATTGTAAAAGAACAAATTCGTATAGCTGCCGGACACCCACTACGCTACAAACAAAAAGATATTGCAATTAAAGGCCATGCGATTGAATGTCGTATTAATGCCGAAGATCCCAAAAATTTTATTCCTTCCTCTGGAACTGTAACTACCTATCATGCCCCTGGGGGATTGGGTGTTCGTATGGATTCTCATCTCTATACAAATTATCGAGTGCCGCCCTATTATGATTCTCTTATTGGTAAATTGATTGTTCACAATGAAAACCGTCCTGAGACTGTTTCTAGAATGAAAAACGCGCTAAGCGAACTGGTAATTGAGGGAATAAAAACCAACGTTCCACTCCATCAGATGATAATGGAGAACCAGATGATAATGGAGAACGAGAATTCCTGCATAGAAATTCAGAATACCTCTTCTTTCGAAGATTTACTAAATCCACAGAATCATGATCTGTAGTTAGAGAGAACTATTCTTGTAATGTAGAGAACTTTTTTGAAAGTATTTTCTAAAGTATCATCCTTAAAAGTATTATCCTTAATAAAAAATAAAATAAAGATTAAAAAACCTAAAATGGTTCTGTCTTCATGACAAACCGGTCTCCATTAATAAATTCCCTTGATGAATTTGATTCAGACCTTTTTGGAAAAGGTTTCTGTCTTCTTGTGACAATTGTTTCTGTTCATCGAATACTAGACACAAAGGCAAAACTGGCGCTAGTGTCTTTGCTGTAATATAAAAGTCACATAATTTCGCAATGTGGTGTCGATAGCAAGATCCACCATATCCAATGAACCTTTCTGTTACATTAGCAGCTTCTATATCATTCATTCCGTCACCAATATGCGCAATTCGAGGATATTGTTTTATTAGATTCTTAATTATTTTGCATTTTCCTAATTGAGAAATCATTGGAGAATCTTCATCATAGGCATTAAATTGCCCTTTGCTATCAAAGTACACCTCGACCGCAAAAACGTGTGCAGTAGGAATACCTAGACGTTCAGCAAACGCTTCTACTGCCATTTTGATTCCAGCAGAAATTACGTAGACAGGCTTATTCATATCTTGAAATATAGCTATCACTCTATCGGCATCCGGTGTTAAATTGTCATAGTAATATTTACTCAAATGAGATACCTGATCGATCGTAGGATGAACTAAATCTAAACATTTTCGATAAATATCTACATTAATTCCTGTAAGATTTGTTGCAACGTCTGTTAATAATCGAACGTCAGTGTCAACATGATTACTCGTTGCCAAATATTCTATTCCTTTAATCTGACTTAGGGTTCCATCACAATCAAAGACAATAGCATCAAGAGGTTTTGTCAATTCCCAATCGGCACGAAACATTTTTTACTCTGTTCTCAAAAGATTTACCGTACGTTTCTATTATACATAACAAATAAGATTACCAAAATTATTATCCCTATCTTTAGGGATTTGAACAAATATGAAAAATATTATTTTTCTATTCCTTCATTTTTCGTAGTTGTGAAATGCGTATATGGAAAAAACCTTCAATCCAGTCTACTCAAAATAAGAATTGGAATCGTAGAGACATTCTGGAAATAGCAATTTATTTCTTAATTTTCAAAATCTTTCTGAAAGATACAATCGATCTCCGATGTATCTTATGATCAATTGATCAATAGAAACGCTACAAATACAACTTTCTGCTTCTAAACACTTTTACACTAAAATCAATCTTATAATTTTTCCAAAAAATTATTACGAATTTTCTCTTCCTTTTATCTACATAATTTTGCTATCTTACGCATTTTAGTTTTATGTCGGGATCAGAATCTAAAAAATATTTATCTTATCGCACTGCCGGTGTAGACATCGAAAAAGCTAATCTGTTCATAAACTCAATTAAGTCTGTTGCCAAACGTACCCATCGTCCAGAGGTTTTGAACAGCATCGGGGGATTTAATGGATTGTTCGAGTTACCGAGTGGTTATACTCACCCTATTTTAGTTTCAGGAACGGACGGAGTGGGAACTAAATTAAAACTGGCTACTGCTCTTAACCGACACAATACAATCGGGATTGACTTGGTTGCTATGTGCGTAAACGATATCATTACTAGTGGAGCAGAACCTTTATTTTTTTTAGACTACTATGCCACAGGATCCCTAAATATTGATCAAGCTCGACAAGTTCTCATGGGAATCGGAAAAGGCTGTGAAACAGCAAGGATAGCTTTGGTCGGTGGCGAAACAGCAGAAATGCCAGGATTCTATAAGACTTCTGATTACGAACTCGCAGGATTTTGTGTAGGTATTATTGAAAAAGAGAAGATTGTAAGTAGCAATAAAGTATGTCTAGGCGATATCTTAATCGCTTTAGCAGCATCCGGTCCGCATTCTAATGGTTATTCGCTGATTTATAAAATTCTTGATCGCGCTAAAGCGCAACTTACCGACTCTTTTGAAGATACTTCTCTTGGAGAAGTACTGCTGACACCTACTCGAATTTATGCTCAGACCGTCAAACATCTTGTTCTACACCACCATTGTAGTCTCCACGCTATAGCTCATATTACGGGTGGAGGATTGATAGATAATATCTCTCGTGTATTACCTCCATCTATGCGAGCTACTATCAATACTCGTAGTTGGGAGTGGCCAGTAATTTTTCAGTGGTTACAAAAAGAAGGTAAAGTAAAGACACAAGATATGTTGCATACTTTTAATGTAGGAGTAGGCATGGTTCTTTGTGTTGCAAAAAAAGACACAAATAAAATTCTGGATGCTCTTTTGAATCTTGGCGAAAAAGCTTGGATTATTGGTGAAATTCAACTTTTTTCTCATAAGCACCCTAAGGTTTTGATGTATTGGTGAAAATCAAATTACCTATTGTTGTTCTCATTTCAGGGAATGGCAGTAATCTACAAGCCATCATTAACGCAATACAGCATCATGGTTTAGCAGTAGAAATACGTGCAGTTATCAGCAATCGAAAAGATGCTTATGGACTAGAACGGGCCCAGAAACATCGTATCCCAACTGAAATTCTTCCTCACAATGAGTTTTCTGATCGCAGTAGTTTTGAATGGACTCTCCAAAAAACTATTGATAAATATTGTCCTAAATTAATTCTTCTAGCCGGTTTTATAAGGAAATTGAGCGGTAATTTTGTACGCCGTTACGCAGGACGGATACTCAATGTCCATCCGTCCCTCCTTCCTCAATATCCAGGACTTAATACGCATTCTCGTGTATTGTCAACAAGCAATCAAGAACACGGTGTTAGTATTCACTATGTAACAGAATTTACAGACGGTGGTCCCATTATTTGCCAAGCCAAACTCTTTGTTTTGTCTTCCGATACTCCGGAAAGTTTATGTACACGAGTGCATTTTCTTGAACACATCGCATATCCTCAAGTTCTTTCTTGGATTACAAATAATCGTTTGACACTACTGGGAAATAGTGTCTTACTAGATCAAGAAATATTACCCAAGACGGGAAAACAGATCAAAATTACAGAACTTGAAAAATTTCAGAAAGGAAAAATTATCGTCGATTTATAATGCGTAGTGTTTTCGATACGACGGCATTACGAAAAAACTACTACAACGGATAAGAATTTTTCTGGATAGCAAGTGCTAGCGAATAGAGTTTTTTTCGTGAAATTCCGCTTATTCTTACAGCTAAAGACACTGCTTGCGTGAGTGACAATTCACTAAGTAGTACACTTAATAGATGATATTGCTCCTTCTTTTTTGTTTTCTTTGTATTCTCAAAATATCCTTCAACGAGAACTACAAATTCACCCTTCTTTTGAATTAAATTTACACTTATCCATTTTTTTAATTCTAGTAGAGAATTTGTATAGATGGTTTCAAACTTTTTTGTTAATTCTCGAGCAACCGTAGCTATACGTTCCGAACCAAAAATTTCGCTTAATAGGTTAATCAAATTTTTAATACGATACACAGACTCGTAAAAAATGAGGGTACGCGATTCCATTTTTAATGCTTCTAGTTTTTTTCTCCGTAATCCGTCTTTTGCGGAAAGAAATCCTTCAAAAACAAAACGGTCAGTAGACAAACCCGAAGATACTAGAGCGGAAATTCCTGCGCAAGCTCCCGGAATGGATACAATTCTAATGTTTACTTTTTGCGCTGCAACGACTAATCGATAGCCTGGATCACTAATTAGTGGAGTTCCCGCATCAGAAATAATGGCAATACTAAGCCCACGTTGTAATTTTTTACACAGTAAAGTAGAAAGGGTAGATTCATTATGTGTATTTAAAGACAACACACTAGTCTTTATTCCATAGTACTGTAACAAACCTTTGCTATATCTTGGACTTTCCGCTGCAATTAAATCAACAGATTGCAATACCTCAATTGCCCTCAGAGTAATATCACCTCGATTACCAATTGGAGTAGAAACAATATACAAACAACCAGACACAACGCACCATTATTAAAACGCTTTCTGGACATTAATCAAAATTAAAGAAATTTTCTGTAAGTACTTAAGAAAAAAATCCTTCCAATTCCTATTGTCGTCTTATTATTAATCTTATTAAGATAAGAAACCAATGTCCTATAGAAGAAAACAAGATTTTGTCATTTTATGAAAAAATTTAAACCTAAAATTTCATTAGAAGAAACATCCTCAGATTCTGTTGTTTCACAGCATCTTCCAAAAATGCCAAATAATCCTCTCAAAATCACCTTTTTCATTAACAAAAATTATATTCCAAAAAAAGAACGAATAAATTGGGAAAGATGAATAATAAGAGGCAACAGAATTCGACCGAGCAATCCAAATACTGATAATCCCAATAGAATCCATATTCCATATGGCTCTATTTTTGAATATTTACAAGCCGCTTTGGGTGGTAGAATAGCAGAAACTATACGACCTCCGTCTAGAGGAAGGATAGGAATTAAATTCAGTATCATACACACTATATTGATCAATATTCCAAAAGTTCCTGCATTGTAAAAGAAAATCGTTATGTCTCCTATAATAACGTTTTCCGTTCCATTTCCCAAAACGACACTCAATTTTGCAATAGTCGCCCATAACAATGCCATAAGTAAATTGGCTAGAGAACCCATAAGCGCTACAAGAGCCATGTCTCTGCGGGGTCTTCTTAAATTCTGCCAAGTGACGGGAACAGGCTTTGCCCAACCGAAAGTAAATGTAAATTTACTCAAAATTAACATCAGAATTGGCAAGACGAGAGTGCCTAGAGGATCGATATGTTTTATAGGATTCAGTGTAATCCGACCCATCATCAAGGCAGTTTTATCTCCAAATTTATTGGCCGCCCATCCGTGAGCAAATTCGTGTACAGTAATGGCGAACAATAAAGGCAAAATAACAACCGAAATAAGACGCACAATACTATCAAAATTCACAAGGTGGATACCTCGAATATTAGGAAAACTATTCGAAACTATTTAACAATCTTAAGAAATCTTAAGATTTGGTTTTCTTTTTTTATAAATACTCTTCTTGTTTTTCTTCAGGGAAATAGGTTTTTCATCGTTATTACCATCTATCTGTCTCGTAACCCCCTCTTATTCTGCTGAAATACCATACCACATCCCTTTTCAAGGGGGATAAATTGCTATTTACCGATGAAAGAGGGATAAAGACATTGGTGTCCTAGTATCAAGCTATAACATAAGGGGATTAAACAATTATCGACAGTCCATATATAGATTACTCGAAGCAAATAAATACGGCTGAAATAATTTTCATAGAAAGATTTATCCTTTATTATTCTCCATATTCACGTTCAATTTCGCTCAAACTCGCCTTCAGAGATTCTCGACTAAACAATCGATTTTCGTAGTCAGCAATGCCTATTGCCGAATGAGGCAATAGAATACCTAAATGCGGCAATCTCCACAACAAAGGCGATAAAACACAATCTACTAGTGTGAACTCATCATTCATAAAATAAGGTTTTTCTTTAAAAATCGGTTCCATCAATATCAGAGCACTTTTAAGCGCTGCACCTTTATCTGTTGTTGTTATTCGTTTAAAAGAATTTTCTTCAACAAACTGCAACTTCGAATATAAATCTCTTTCGATTCGATACATTAATAGACGACATTCGGCTCGAGATACAGGATAAACAGGCAACAGAGGAGGGTGCGGGAAACGCTCATCCAAATACTCCATAATAATATGCGAATTGAACAAGACTAATTCTCGATCCACAAGAGTCGGCAAAGTTCCATAAGGATTGATTTCTAGAAAATCTTTGTCGGGATAATTCATATCAACATCAACGATGTTAACACTAACACCCTTCTCCGCTAGCACAATCCGTACTTGATGACTATAAATATCCGAAGGGCCCGAATAGAGCGTCATTATGGAACGCTTTAGTACTATCATTTTATTTCTTGCCGAAGTTCAAAATGAACGCTACTTTATCGTTTGGAATATTGAGCGCTTTTCCGTGCTTTATGGCGACCCACTTTCTTACGTTCGACCATACGAGGGTCTCTGGTGACAAGGCCATCTCTTCGCAACGTATTGCGCCACAATCTATCTTCTCCTGTTTCTTTTTCGTACTCTATTAAAGCCCGAGTAATTCCAAGACGAATCGCACCTGCTTGACCACTGTTTCCCCCTCCTTTAACAGTAGCTCGAATGTCAAACTGAAACCGAGCGTTGAGACTTACTAATGGCTGACAAACTATCATTCGAGAATTGTTACGACTGAAATAATCATTCAGCTTTTTTCCGTTGATTACTACTTCTCCACGACCGCGTCTTAAAAAGACACGCGCGGAAGCCGTCTTACGACGGCCTGTACTCAAAACTTCCATTTCTTTTATTTGTTCCATATAACCCAAAATAGAGCATTCTTCATCGCTCGGAATTTCTCAACTCACGGAACCAACCAAAATTGGACGCTGCGCTTGATGAGGATGAAACGGTCCAACATAAATCTTCAACTTATTATACACACTACGCCCTAAGGGGCCTTTAGGTAACATTCCTTTAACGGCCAGTTCCAGAACACGTTCTGGATGTGTTTTCTGCATGTGAAAGAGATTCAAAGTTTTTATTCCTCCAGGATATCCGGAATGACGGTGATACTGTTTTTTTTCTAATTTCCCACCGGAAACATAAATCCTATCTACGTTAACAACAATAACAAAATCTCCAATGTTGGCGTTCGGAACGTACTTCGGCTTATTCTTTCCTAATAAGCGAACAGCAATCCAGCTTGCTAATCTTCCGAGTGTTCTACCTGTTGCGTCTACCAGCAACCATTTCGAATCAACAGTGTTTTGCATAAGAATACCTCGTATGCTATGGTACAACATATCTTGTTAAAATCGCAAGATCCTTCTTGTACAGATTATTTTTCTAAGAGGTCTGTGCCCAAAAAATTAGGGACCCAAAAATGAGAGAAAGGAGTCTCGGATGAATGTCGACGAATAGATACAATTTGAATAAAATCGTTCTGCGCTTTTAGAGAACGTACACTTTTTATTTCATTGCTTCACTTCTTCATTGCTTTGATTTGCTATTTGTATCTGGTATCTCTGACTATGGCTATGGGTGGATTCGAACCACCGACATCAGCGTTATGAGTGCTGTGCTCTAACCAACTGAGCTACATAGCCGAATAAAATTCGGAAACACTATCCCTCTCTAGCTCCTTAATTATCCTTATTATTACACGTAAAATATCATTAGAAGAATTTTTTTCTGAGTATTTCTATCCTTAACGGGCTATTCGAAAGTGTATTATATCGCCGTCTTGTACGATGTAGTTTTTTCCTTCAAGGCGATACTTGCCCGTTTCTTTAACATTCTTCGTGCTACTACACTCAATAAAGTTATCATAACTAACAACCTCAGCACGAATAAAACGCTTCTTAAAATCGGAGTGTACTATACCAGCGGCTTGAGATGCTGTGCAATTGTACGAACAAGTCCATGCGTGAGTTTCTTTAACCCCTATGGTAAAAAAGGTAATTAAACCCAACAGTGCATAACTTTCTCGAATAATATAATTCAATCTGTCTTTTTCAAAAGGGAACTTCTTTGGAAATGTTATCCTTTCGTTTCTTACCTCAGAAGCAGCACAAATAGGAATTACTTTTGTATTTTCTTTTTCAGCATATTTAAGAATTTGATCTAAAAGTGGATTATTTTCAAAGCCCTCCTTAGACACATTAGCGATATACAACATAGGTTTTGCAGTTAAAAACTGGTAGGATCGTGATAGTACTTGCTCTTCTTCTGTCAATTTCAACTTTCGTAGTTGCTTTCCTTCATCCAGCCAATTTTTAAATTTTTCAAATAAAATTTGAGTGTTTTGGACTCTTTTGACTCCACGTTTTGTGCACTTACCCGACCCAGCTAAAATTCTATCAATCATCTGCATATCTGCCAACGCCAATTCTACATTTACTGTTTCAATGTCTGCAATAGGTCTAGCAATTTTCGAAATATGTACAATATTTTCATCTTTAAAACATCGAACAACATGTACAATAGCTTGAGTTGTTCGAATATTATCAAGAAACCGGTTTCCCAATCCCTCTCCTTTAGAAGCACCAGAAACAAGTCCAGCGATGTCAATAAAATTGACAGTAGTGGGAATTGTTCGTCTTGAATTTACAATTTTAGAAACTTTTTCAAGACGAATATCAGGTACCGCAGTAGCCCCTTCATTAGGGCTAATGGTACAAAAAGGGTAACTGGAAACTGGGACATTTGCATTAGTTAATGCATTAAACAATGTCGATTTTCCAACATTGGGTAGTCCAACAATACCACACCTGAATCCCATTTTTTCACAAACCTTAGAAATTGCGATAAATAATGTTATTAGGGGACTATACAAGTCTCATTTTTTGAAACTTACCGATTAATAATTTCTCAATAACATCTAAGCCTTTTTCGAGAGCCATAAAAATAGCCTTCCGATCCTTCTTTGAAGGAAGACCCAATACATAAGAAGTAATTTGTTCTCTATGTTCTGGACGACCAATACCAACTCGCAATCGGTAGAAATCGGAAGTTCCTAAATACTGCGTAATACTACGCAATCCATTATGTCCTCCATGTCCTCCGTTTTTTTTTAGACGAATATCTCCAACTGTGAGATCTAATTCGTCATGTGTTATCAAGATCTTTTGCGGATTCAATTTGTAAAACTGGACTACCGCAGCCACTGCTAATCCACTTTGGTTCATATACACAGAAGGTTTAAATAGCCAACAGTGATTCCATTTACCAATAAGTCCATACAGTTTATCTTTTTTGTGCAACAATCGTCTTTCTCGATCGGCTAGAATTTCAATGAACCAAATACCAACATTATGTCGAGTTCCAGAATACTCATTACCCGGATTTCCCAAACCAACAATGAGTTTAATCGATTGCTTCATTATTTTTTCTTATCCTAAATTTACTTTAATTCTTTGCTGCTGCTGGAACTTGCTATTTCCGATTTATCAGACAGATCACTGTTTTCATGTATTTCAGCTGCAATATCGTCTTTACTTACTCTTGGTAGATGAACACCTACAACAGGCCAATCCTTTGCGCCTTTAACAGTAGTTGCCAATTCAACCCCAAAAGGGAGTTCAAGATCTGAAAAATGAAGCGATTTATCGAGATTTAGTTGAGAAATATCCATTCCAACGTACGCCGGCAGATCAGCAGGAAAGCATCGGATTTCCACATCGGTGTGAAAATAGGAAACAATGCCTCCAGCTCTCACTCCAATACATTTCTCTTTACCGATGATATGTAAGGGAACACGAACAACTATTTTTTCAGATGCTCTGATGCGCTGGAAATCAATATGAAGAATTTTAGGTTTTGTATGATGACGTTGGAGATCTTTCAGGATAACCCTCTGTTTCTTACCATTAATTTTAAGTACCAGAACAGAAGAAAAAACAGATTCGCTTGCAAAAGCTTTCAACACATCTTTTTGTAGCAAAGAAACGGATTGAGGAACTTTTCCCGCTCCATATACAGTCCCCAAAACCTTATTGCACAATCTTCGTATACGTCGTGCAGATTTTGTTCCAATTTCTTTACGCAATTCCGCTTCAAATTCAAAATCTCCAGCAGTCATTCGCTACCTTCCTCATTTCCGAGAATTACAAAGATTGTACTGCGGTTAGATTTAAAAAGAAACTCCCTTCGTAAACGAATCTTCCAACTGTAAAAATGTAAAAAAGAACAATAACTTGTTGTTAAAATTCGTTCTTATATTTGATTTCTGAATGTGTTCTTCTTTTATTTTTCAAATCGCCTATAAAATCTATTACACAGTGAGAAATTAAAGATGACAGTCATTCTAAAAACATCGAACTAACCGATTCTTTTTGATTGATACGAGAAATAGTCTCAGCGATAAGATGACCGAGAAAAATTTGTTTGATCTTGGTACAAACTGCAGCTTTTTTTTGTAAAGGAATAGTATCGGTAACGATGAGTTCATCAATTTCCGATTCCATAATTCTTTCTACAGCGTTACCTGATAAAACAGGATGAGTACAATAAGCAGAGACAGTTGCAGAACCTTTTTCTTTTAAAGCGTGAGCTGCGTGGTATAGAGTTCCGGCTGTATCTACAATATCGTCTACAATAAGACAATGTCGTCCCTCTATATTGCCAATAATATTCATAATCTCGGCTTGGTTAGGTCCAGGACGGCGTTTATCGATAATGGCCAGATCCGAATCATTCAGTCTCTTAGCAATAGCACGAGCGCGGACCACACCGCTAACATCAGGAGAAACAATCATAGGGTTTTTTAATTTCTCGAGTAAGTGATATTTCTCCAATGCAGCAGTACTCGCATGGATATTGTCTACTGGCATATAAAAAAAACCTTGAATTTGATCTGCGTGAAGATCAACGGTAATTAATCGAGAAAATCCTACATTCTTCATCATATCAGCAAGTACTTTTGCACTTATAGGTACTCGAGAAGAACAAATCCTACGATCTTGCCGTGCATAACCGAAATAAGGTACAACCGCATTGATGCTCGCTGCAGACGCTCGGCGAAAGGCATCCCCCATTAAAATTAATTCCATAACGTTTTCATTTACTGGATATCCAGTCGAATGAATGAGATAGATATCTCTGCCTCGAACATTTTCCTGAATTTCAATTCGAATTTCTCCATCACTAAAACGAGTAACCAACGCACTACCAAGAACTGCATTCAATTTTCTCGCTACATCAGCAGCGAGCACAGGGTTAGCACTACCATGGAAAATACGAATGTCTTCAAGATTCGACATAAAACCGATTTCCTTGCTAAAAATTTTTTTAGGCTGGGGTGCCAGGATTCGAACCTGGGAATGCTGGGATCAAAACCCAGTGCCTTACCGCTTGGCGACACCCCAAGAAAAACCGAATTCATATTAACAGTTTCAACACTTCTGTCAAACTAACCTATACTGAATTCTATTCTTATCTTCAATTCATAACAATTTTCCTATAGATTTTTTTGTCTTTTGACATCTTAGAAATTTATTTCTAGAATGCCTGTGTGTTAATCAAGAATCTTCCAGTACCGAGTCCTTTCGCTCAATTTCGAAGCGACCGTTTGAAGTCAAAGATCATCAAAAAAATCATTCGACAAGGGCCGCTTACTTTTGCTCATTATATGCGGTTGGCTCTTTATTCACGCAATCTTGGGTATTATAGTGCCAATACACAAAAGTTTGGGAAAAACGGTGATTTTGTTACAGCTCCTGAAATATCTTCTATTTTTTCGCGATGCTTGGCACGTCAATGTCATCAAGTGCTACGGAATTTAAAGGGAGGCGATATACTCGAACTCGGCGCAGGCAGCGGAATAATGGCAATACACATATTAAAAGAACTTCAGTCTAGCCAGTGTCCGCCTATCCGTTATTTTATTTTAGAAATTAGCGAAAATCTTAGGAAGTTCCAAAGAAAACGCTTTCGGGAAGAAATTCCAGAATTGTTTAGTTGTATTGTATGGGTAAATAAACTGCCTACGGATTTTATAGGTATTATCGTTGGAAACGAGGTAATAGATTCCCTACCGGTTCACAAATTTAAGATCCAAAATAATTCCGTCAAAGAAATGTACGTAGATTGTATAGATTTCGAAGAAAAAATACTATCGTGGAAAATAGACGATCCATCGTCTTCAAACTTAATTCAACAAATTGAACACTTAGAAATCAATTTTCCCAATGATTACGAATCAGAAGTCAATCTACTGTTAGAGTCGTGGATTATCTCTTTGGCAAATGTTCTTAAAAAGGGGATAATTTTGCTAATTGACTATGGGTTTCCACAACATGAATACTATCACCCTAATCGCAGTCAGGGTACTGTTACCTGCCATTATCAACACTACAGTCATTTTAATCCACTAATTTTGCCCGGAATTCAGGACATCACAGCTCATGTTGACTTTACAGCTGTTGCAGAAATAGCGGCTTGTAATCAGTTGACAGTAGCGGGGTTTGTTCATCAAGCAGATTTTTTACTAAATTGTAATATTGTTTCGTTTATTTCTTCAGAAAACTCGATGGAACGGTATCAGAATACACAACAGCTTAAGAAGCTGGTCTTTCCCAGCGAAATGGGCGAATTTTTCAAAGCGATTGCTCTAACTCGTAATTATAGTTCTACTCTACTTGGATTTACGAGAAGAAATCAAACAGCTCGACTTTCGCTAAAGATAAATTAAAGTACATTAAGAATTTCCCCACAGGACAGAAGAGTTAAAAGCTGTACAGATGGCTCTTAATCGCAATTCTTCAAGAGATTTTGCGAAGTTCTTTCCTCTAAGACGTTGTTTTTGTAGCAATCCAGTATCGATTGATTTAACGATCGCAATCGCTTTTCTGATTCTATCGCTGTTCCTTTCTGATGCCGGACAAAGTGATGCACAAGCGAGAAGAAATTGTTCGAAACGTTTTTTTCTCCTTAATGCGTCGGTTTTAAGAATAAAATTTAACAATTCTTTTGCATTCATTTGATCAATTCTCTCATACAGACCTTGGAACTGTATAATCATATTCGATAGACGAAAATATTCATTTGGAATTCGGTATTTTAGAGTCATTTGTTGAATAACTTCGGACGGCAAATTGCTTAATAAAACAGAAAATCGAATAATAGGAGATGAAGTTCTGCTTACGATTTGAGACAGAGCATTCATACCTTTACTGTTAAGATGTAAAGCACCAAATAAGACAGATAAAGCACCACAATTTTGTAATACTGTAAAGAATCGAACCGGAGATTTACTAGAAAGCGCACAAACCAGTTCTTGCCAAACGCGCTCAGAAACCAATGTATGTACTTCTCCCGAATGTGTTATGTCTTTCATTAAATCCAATGTCTTAGGATGAATAGAAAATTCAGGAAATTTGGCCGATAAACGAGCCAAACGAAGAATCCGTACAGGATCTTCCCGAAAAGCGGGAGATACATGACGCAGAATCTTGTTCTTTATATCTTTTTGCCCACCATAAGGATCAATAATTTTTCCTTCCGATGTTTTAGCCATAGCGTTGATTGTGAGATCACGACGTTTTAGATCTTCTTCAAGAGTCACATTAGGATCCGTATGGAATCTGAAACCTCTATATCCCTTAGTGGTTTTATATTCTGTACGAGCAAGCGCATATTCTTCATAGGTTTGAGGATGCAAAAATACTGGAAATTCTTTTCCGACCGGTTTAAAACCTCGAGCGATCATTTCCTCGGGTGTTGAACCTACTACAACCCAATCTCTCTCTTGTATTGGAATTCCCAACAATTCGTCTCGGATAGCTCCACCTACCAAATAAATTCTCAATCTATGTTATCCTCTCCTCTACACTCCGGATTTTATCATACTTCCTAGTGGAGATAGCGCTCGTGATACAATCGCTATTTTGAAGACAAACATTACTGTTCCAAATATTCGATACGCAGAGACGTTACAAAAAACAAGAGACTATACAAAAAATGAGCCGGTTACAAAAACTTCCACAACATATTTTTTCGCGAATCGTCGGCTGGTTGGCAGATCGTCGATGGGGTTTAATTACGCAAACAGCGATTCGTCTATTCATTTATTTCTACGGCGTCAATATGAAAGAAACAAAAAATTCTGATATTCGATCATACCAATCGTTTAACGATTTCTTTACTCGACATTTGAATTCCAGTTTACGACCAATTGCGTCTGATCCCAAAGCCATTGTCTCGCCTGCAGATGGAGTTATCAGTGCAATAAAGAAATTGAGTGGAGAAATAATTCTTCAAGTGAAGAAACATAATTTCACTATAACAGAATTGTTAGGCGGAAATAGCGAACAAGTAAAACTCTTTCAAGAAAGCGCGTATTTTTCGGTATATTTAGCTCCAAAGGATTATCATCGAATTCACATGCCAATTGATGGCTCTTTGTCAAAGATGACGTATATACCTGGTCATCTTTTTTCTGTTAACCCTCGATTGGTTCGAAGAATTCCTCAATTATTTTCTCAAAATGAGCGAGTAGTATGCTTATTTAAAACCCAAATTGGATATATGGCCATTGTAATTGTAGGTTCTAGTTTAGTAGGCAGTATTCATACTGTTTGGCACGGTACTGTGGCTCCCTCCATCAAAAAAATTATTTCAGTATGGAATTATCAAGAAAAAAATATTAACCTAATTCGAGGTGATGAATTAGGTCACTTTAAAATGGGTTCTACAGTAATTTTGTTATTTCCACTATGTAAAGTGCGATGGGAATCTTACCAAAAGATTAATAACCGCATTTTTTTCGGCGAAAGAATCGGAACTCTAATAAATTAGACATCCAATTCGCAACCTACTATATGAAATACAAAAAATTAAAAAACCCTGATTTTGAGAGGGAACAGGGTCATTGAAATTTTCGTCAAATACAATAGCTGTAACAATTTCTATTTTCCCTAAGCTATGTCTACTGGAAATGCGATAACATCTTTGATTTGTCGTTTTTTTGTCTTGACCATAAGCAAACGATCCAATCCTAGAGCAACTCCTGAACAGGAAGGCATTCCGGATTTCAAAGCGGAGAGAAAACGACAATCAATTGCAATCTCAGACAATCCTTTTTCACGACGCTTTAAAATGTCTTGTTCAAAACGATTGCGTTGCATCTGAGCGTCAGTTAATTCTTCAAATCCGTTTGCACATTCTATGCCTTCAATATACACCTCAAATCGCAAAGCAACATTCGAATTTTTAGGATGAATCTTAGCCAGAGCCGCCTGAGAAACCGGAAATTCATAAACAAATAAAGGCTGATTTAATCCAATTTTTGGTTCAATAGTACGAGTAAACAAAAATTGTAGCAAAGTGTCGCGATCCCTATAATCTTCAGAATTTTCTAATAAGAATTGTCTGGATAGAATTTGTAGTTCCTTTAAAGAAATTTCAATTGGATCAATTGATAGGTGTTCTAAAAATAATTCGCAATAGGTTTTACGGATAGATTTTCTCGTTTGTAAAGTAAATTGCAACAGTCTATCCACTTCGTCCATTAAATCTTGGTAGCTAAAATCTGGACGATACCACTCCAGCAAAGTGAATTCGGGATTATGTTGAGCACCAATTTCCCCGTTACGGAAAGCTTTACAAATCTGATAAATTGGACCGCTTCCTCCAGCAAGAAGCCGCTTCATAGCATATTCTGGGGAAGTCTGTAAATAATATTGGTGTTTTTCTTTGTAGTCGCAATAAGTTGTTTGGAAACTTTCGATATTAACATCAGTTACCGTATATTCTGACAAAATTGGGGTTTCGACTTCTAGAACTTTTTGGTCAGAGAAAAATTTCCGGATAGCGGAATACAATCTTGCACGACACCGTTGATTTTTAAGAGAAGCAGCTGGTTTCCATCGGTTTAAATCAGGCATCATCTTACTCGAGAAACATACTCTCCATTTCGAGTGTCTACTTTGATTGTTTCACCCTCATTCAGAAATAATGGAACTCGTATTACGGCACCACTCTCAAGTTTTGCACGTTTTGTCCCACCGGTGACCGTATCACCACGCACTCCTGGTTCTATTTCCGTGATCCTCAATTCTACAAAAGTAGGGGGATCAATCGACAGAGGAATATCATTCCAGATAGTGACCGCACATAACGTTTCTTCCTTAATCCATTGTTTTTTATTTCCTACTGTTTCGTCTGGAACAACATATTGTTCACAAGTTTTTGGAATCATAAAATGCCAAAGTTCTCCATCGTTATACAAATATTGCATGTCTATTGTAACTACATCGGCAACGGGAAGAATTCCTCCAGACCTTAAGGTACGCTCCAATATTCGACCTGTTTTTAAATTATGAAATCTGATACGATTAAATGCCTGGCCTTTTCCGGGTTTTACGAATTCGTTCTCAACAACATTACAGGGATCTCCATTTATTATAACCTTTAATCCGGTTCGAAGTTCATTTACACTGTACGTCTCCACAAAACCTCTCACGATCCATACAAAACTTTCATATGTTTACGTCAATGATTTTACAAGTCGCTATACCAATTCCATTGTATCAGTATTTTGATTATTTAGCTCCTGGTTCATACAACAACGCAAAATTACGACCGGGCATTCGTCTCAAAGTCCCTTTTGGTCAAAAAGATTGTATAGGAGTATTAATAGCAGTAAAGTCTCATTCCTCTTTACCTGCCAAATGTCTAAAAACTGTTCGAGAAATTCTTGAAGAAGAACCTCTTATTCCTCCATCTTTGCTTAAATTATTTCAATGGGCGAGTAACTACTACCACTATCCTATAGGGGAAATTATTTTTGGTGCTCTACCAAAGATTTTTTGTCAAGGGAAGTGGGTGAAAATTAGTACAGAAAATTTTCACCGAAGGACTACTTCGTATAATCTTTTAAGTTTAAATCGCTATCAAAAAAACGCTGTTACAACAATTATTGGTAGTCATAGCTTTCAAACTTTTTTACTTTTAGGCATTACCGGAAGCGGAAAAACTGAAGTTTATTTACGTTGTGTTGATGCAGTAGTTAAGCAAGGTAAGCAAGCATTGGTGTTGGTTCCAGAAATTGGATTGACGCCCCAGACAGTAGAGCAATTTCGCGAACGGTTTAATGTACCCGTCGTTATTTTTCATTCTAATTTAACCGACAAAAAACGTGCTCAAGTTTGGCTAATGACTAAAAAAGGGGTGGCCAAAATTGTTATTGGTACTCGCTCGGCCATATTTTTGCCTCTTCTTAATGTCGGTATTATTGTTTTAGACGAAGAGCATGATACTTCATTTAAACAACAATCGGGTTTTCGTTATTCTGCACGCGATTTAGCTGTAATGCGTGGAAGATTGGAAAATATCCCTATCATACTCGGTTCAGCAACTCCTTCTCTAGAGAGTTTCTATAACGTTAAACGTGAACGTTATGCATTGCTATCGTTACCAAATCGAGCGGGAAAAGCTCTTTTTCCTCGTGTGATAATAACAGATTTGCGGAAAAAGGAATTAAAAGCAGGAATAAGTGAAGAATTATTAATCACTATAGAAAACCATATTAACAATAACGAACAGGTTTTATTATTTTTAAATCGCCGCGGCTATGCACCGACTTGCATGTGTCGTAAATGCGGGTGGGTAATGTACTGTAATCGTTGCGATGTACGAATAACCATCCATCATCATCCAAAAAGACTTTACTGTCATCATTGCGGCTCCATCAAAAAAATTCCTTCATCTTGTCCGAAATGTAAATATCGAACACTAGTCGGTATTGGATTAGGTACGGAAAAATTGGAGAGTATTTTACAAGAACGATTCCCAGATTGTGGGATTGTGCGTATTGATCGCGATAGTACCAGAACCAAAAACAGCATGGAAAAAAAATTAGATCTAATTCGCAATCGAAAAGTGTTGATTCTTATTGGAACTCAAATGATTGCTAAAGGTCACCATTTTCCTCATCTAACTTTAGTAGCGATCGTAGACGCCGATAGCGGTTTATACAGCGCTGATTTTCGTGCTGCAGAGCGAATGGGACAACTGATGACTCAAGTAATAGGCCGAGCAGGTCGCACAGAACGAAGAGGCACAGTGTTTATTCAAACGTATCATCCCACAAACCCTATCTTTGCTCTTTCTCTAAAAGAGAATTATACCGAATTTGCAGAGATTTTACTGAAAGAACGCCAAATAGCCCAATTACCCCCTTTTTCTCACTTAAGCCTATTACGTGCTGAATCTCTAAATCCCTTGCTTCCTCAAGCGTTTTTATTGGAAATAAAACAAAAAATTCCCTTAAATGCTGATATCAACGTTCTAGGACCGGTTCCTGCCTTTGTGGAACGCAAAGCAGGACGTTATCGCTATCAATTGCTTTTTCAATCCAAAAACCGTCGGAGTTTGCACGAATTTCTGGCTACATTGACAACTCTACTTTCCAGGAAACACACCAGAGTACGATGGATTTTAGATGTAGATCCACAAGAGATCGTTTGAAACAGAAATTCTAGCATTCTGGACAATGATTCGAACAAATCAACATACAACTCCTCCTTTGTTAACGAAATCCCCATTGTTTCAAAAATTTTTTCAAATTCAACGTTGACATTCCCTTCAACAATAATCGAATAGACGCAAGCTCTTCACGCAATTGATAATTACGACGTAGGTTCTCGAACTGTCCTGAACAACGCATTAACAACTCCTTCATGATTTTAGTTTCTTTTCCTGGATTGTAGATCTTTAATAAAACGTCTTCAACAGTACAACATTTTCCAATATCATCGTAGGTTATCTTTTTAAAAGACTGTTTCAGACGACGTTTAAAACGCTTAAGGTGAGTATCAGACCATTGAAAATGTTTCAAAAAAGCTTCATAAATCATCAAAGATGCGCGTAATTTTGCTTGCTTGCTATAACCTGCAATATGCGGAGTACCGATAGTGACTTTTTGTAACAAATCCAAACTAATATTTGGTTCATTTTCCCATACATCTAAACAAACTATGAGATGATCACAACCTAATAACGCCGTATTATCAATTACTTCCCCACGCCCAGCATTCAATAAAACACAGCCAGGTTTTATTTTTCTCAACAAGACATCATCGATTAAATGGTAGGTAGGAAATTTTCCAGTTTTGGTTAGTGGAGTGTGCAGACAAATCAGATCCATTTCTGTAAGTTTGTCTAATGAGGTAGAAACAAAAGTTTTTTCAGAAGCAGTGCGTAGTGGATCGTTATGAACAATAGAAAACCCTATTCTTTTCAAACGATCAGAAACAGTCTGACCTACACGACCGACTCCAACAACAGCAGCGCTAGAAGCTTTTTGCAATAAAAAATTCTTTCTTCGTAAAAAAGCGATGCAGTGCAGTACATACTCGGATACCGCCACAGCATTAGCTCCAGGCGCATAGGCCCAAGAAATAGATTGTTTTGAGAGCCATTTATGATCAATATGATCAAATCCTGCAGTCGCACTTCCTACAAATTCAACAGAAGTATTCTGCAACAAATCTGCGTCTACACGAGTCACTGATCGTATCAATAAAACATTAGTCGTTTTAAGATCGTTCCGTCTAATAGAACCCCCAGGTTTCAAAATTAGCGAACCCCAATTTCCAAACAACTCGGAGACAAAAGGAATACGATCGTCGGAAAGAATAGTAATCATTTTAAAAATTAGTATATTTTCGTTTTATATAGTCCAAAAATTAATTTGTAGAAACATATACACAAGGTGATTGTCCCATTCCAGATTATATAAGTACTAAAGTATCTCTGTCGCAATACACTCTATACGTTACAACAACATTAAAAAACCCTAAGGAAATATTAAGATTTCTTCTTTCAAAAAAGAAATCCGTATAATATTTACAACGATAAACGGCAAGACTCATATTTCAAGTGCGTCTTTTTCCCGTGGTTTTTCATTAAATTCAGAGTCTTGAAGAAAGCGCTGTGTAATTTCGGCGGGAAGTTTAAATTTCATTGCTAACCAAAGAATAAAAACACTAAATACGCTGATGACGAAAAAATCCCACCCAAAGGGTATAATTTCTCTTCCTCCACCAAAATTACCGAGAAAAGAAATACATGCTGTACCAAAGAAATAAGGCCAAATCCATATCGACGCTCTCCAATGAAAGGAAAATCTCTTGTCTGGTTCGATAGAATATCGATGCATAATTAATACAGAAAATCCAATCAGTAGAGCGAGTCCGAGTTTTGAAATAACCACCCACCCGCTCCAGTAAGTAAGCAAAGTACAAATATAAAATGTCCCCGAAGCCCATAAAGTGACAGCAGGTAATCTAAATGGTCTTGGGTGTTTGGGAAGTTGTTGACGCAAGGCCAATAAGCAAATAGGAGCGATACTATAAGTCAAGGCCATTAATGAAGTAAGAAAAGCTATCATATGGTTCCATCCTGGAAGTGGTGCAAAGAGACACATTCCTAGAATAGAGTTGGCAAGAATAGCCATAGAAGGATTTCCTTGAGCAGTCAGTCGTTGAAATAAGTAAGGAATATGACGATTTTTACTCATACCGTACAAAGCACGTGCCCCACTACCGATATACATCAGTCCCGCAGCCAACGGTCCAACAATTGCTCCTAAATACAAAAGAGGCAGAAGAATATCTAAATGCCCTTGACGTACAATTGCGGTGATAGGACTTACATTATTCTGTAAATTTAGATGTGCCCATCCATGTATTAAGTTAACAGGTAGAAGAGATGATAGAAAAGCGGACTGCAATAAAATATAAATAATTAAGCAAATTATTACGGATCCAACGATGGCAACAGGCAAAGCACTTGTTGGATTTTTAGCTTCACCGGCCATCTCACAAGCTTGTTTAAATCCGTTGAAAGCAAAAACAATTCCTCCAGTAGTAACCGCAGCGAATATTCCGTGTATTCCATAAGGCATAAAAATGTCGTACGTGGGGTGAATAAAATGATAAGAGGAACAAAAATACGAAACTAAAATAATTGTAGCTATCACTGTAGGAATAGCAATTTTTAAAATAGTCAAGACACTATTAAAACGTAATAACCAACGTAGAGAAAAAATATTGACTGCTGAAATTATCATCATTAGCGCTGACGCTAAAAAATAACCTACAATTGTTAGACCACCATCATTGCGAACCAATGGTGGAAAGAAATAATTTAGGTATTGCAAAATTGCCTGTACTTCGGTTGAAGCTAGCGCAGCGTAAGACAACCAGATTATCCAAGAGAAAAGAAAACTCACAAGTGTACCGTGTGTATAATGTGGAATTCGGATACTAGCTCCGGTAATTGGCAGCGTCGCACACAACTCGGCAAAGACAAAAGCGATAATGGTAGAAGCTGTTCCACCAATAATCCAAGAAAAGATTGCCGAAGGACCTGCCAATTCCGAAGTATAGTAAGCAGCAAACAGCCACCCCGAACCTAAGATGGCACTAACAGACGTGAGCAACAATGAAAAAGGCGATATGGATCTTTTCAACATTAAATAACAATAAAAAAGATATGAACGCAAGCTATGATACGCGCTAACACGATATCAAATCCACCATAAGGATATATCAGTTTTGTATATTTTTGAATAGCTGAAAAGATTGTCTATTTCCTTTTTTCATTTTTTAAATGACTGGCTAGTAGTTTCTCTAGTCAAAGAACTGGCATTGATAAATTTTGATTTGAATCAATTGGCATACAAAAGTATCAAGCAAAATTAGACAAATATACACACCGAAACAAGAAATATTTCATGGCACAGAATTACCTAATGTAGTTAAAGATTGCTCCACAATGCTCCGATACTTAATTTTATAGACATTCTATGATATCGTGAATTATGATTTAAACTCTAATGAACAAAAAAACTACCAACCTATTTATTCTTGTAGACGGTTCGTTTTATCTCTTTCGAGCTTATTATGCGCTCCCCCCATTAATTACTACAAAAAGACAAACGACAGGAGCAATATACGGTGTGGTCAATATGCTGCGAAAATTGATAATGGAGTACCAACCGGAGTATATTGCTGTAGTATTTGATCCTAAAGGGAGAACGTTTCGCCATAATCTTTACAACGACTATAAAAAAAATCGAAAAGCAATGCCTAGTGAATTGTCTCAACAGATACAACCTTTGTTTGAAATTATTAAAGCACTTGGGTTTCCGTTAATTATTAAAGACGGTTATGAAGCTGATGATGTTATTGCTACCTTGGCTAAAAAAGCTATTGAAGAAGGTTTGACTGTTCTAATCTCTACTGGAGATAAAGACTTAGCGCAAATTGTTAATAATCATATTACCTTGATCAATACAATGACAGGTTGTCTTTTAAACCCTAGAACAGTTGTAGAGAAATTTGGTGTACCACCAGAAAAATTTGTTGACTATTTAAATCTTACTGGTGACAGTGTCGATAATATTCCACATATTCCCAAAATAGGACCAAGGACCGCCGCTAAGTGGTTGAATAGATATGGGTCTCTTGAAAATATTCAAAAACAAGCCGATGAGATAACAGGAAAAGCAGGAGAAAATTTTCGCGCCTATTCGCATAGATTGCCATTGATACGAAAATTGGTTACGGTAATTTCTGATTTGCCTTTAGAAAATAATCCGGTAGACTTGAAATTAAGATCTAAAGACAACGAACGATTAATCAAGTTGTTTACCAAGTACGAATTTAGATCTTGGATGGAAGAAATTATTTCAGAAATTACAGAAAGACACTTATAAACATTCTAATTTCTAACAATTTTCTAGTAATACTCGAAGAGAAATGCTTTCCGAATGAAGATGGACAATAATGTTTATTTTCTATCTATGAGGTTTCTATCAACGAACATTGACTATCTACCTAAACAAATAAATTTGTAAGCCGGACAAATACACATATCCGGAATGAATAATTCGCACCATGTTACTTTTTAATAGAGCGTTTGTCTTTCGAGAAAACCTAAAAGTGCAGCATAAAAGTCTTGATTGTGTTTAAAATCAAAGAACTAACAAGAATAACAAGAAATCCGCACTTTCCTTTTCTTTTAGCGTTGTCGATAATGTGTTAGAGTGGGAAATAATTGAAAAAGAAGTAATTCCTATATACTTTATGAAACTAATTCCGATTGATGATGCCCAACGATACGCTTGCAGTCTACCGTTAATCGGTAAGGAAGGACAGGTTCGCCTCTTTAACGCCTGTGTTCTCTGCGTAGGTGCAGGAGGACTAGGTGTTCCTGTATTGCAATATTTGGCAGCAACAGGCATCGGTACCTTAGGTATTGTTGATAACGATCAAATAGAAATTTCAAACTTACAGCGCCAAGTAATTTTCACTCCTGATGATATCGGAAAAAATAAGGCGGTCCAGGCAAAACGCTACCTTAATCGGTTTAATCCCTCGCTACAAATAATTGCTTATTCTTCCTCATTAGGAAGGGATAATATAGAAAAAATAGTGCACGATTTTGAAATTGTCATTGATTGCACAGACAACAATCGTACGCGCCATCTAGTAAACAACATTTGTGTTCAGCGCAAAAAGCCTTTGATTTTTGCGAGTGTCTATCAGTTCCAAGGTCAATGTAGTGTTTTCAATTATCGAGACGGCCCCTGCTACAACTGCTTATACGAAAATCCTTTTTTACCAGAGGAAACTTCCAGTAACAATTGTACATACGGGGTTTTAGGAACAGTGACAGGAATTTTAGGGTGTATCCAGGCTACAGAAGCTATAAAAATTCTACTGGAAAAAGAAGAAGTACTATCAGGGCGATTACTGACTATTGATGTCTCATCTATGAAAACGAAAGAATTCTTGATACCTAAAAATTCCCAATGTTTTTGTTGTTCGAAGAATAAAACACCCAGCAAATCTCGTTCTAATAAGTCTTCCCTGGAAGGGAAGAACAAAGTACAAACACAAATTCAAGAAGTAGAAGCTAAAAAACTGTTTCAGTGGTTAGAAAGACTCCAATCAGATATTTTGTTAGTTGATGTACGTGAATCTTATGAGAGAGCTATTTGTCATATTGGTGGTCTACATATTCCACTACATAGACTGAACACATCTTTAGAAATTCTACCGAGAGATAAATTCATCGTCTGCTATTGCAAATCCGGACGGCGCAGTCGCTCTGCTGCGCAATTTTTAAAATCTAACGGATTTAGTCGAGTATCTAGTCTGTACGGGGGTATCCTTTCTTGGATCCATTATATCGATTCTTCGTTGACAAGTTATTAGTTAGGATTTTAAATCGAACTCCCCAATTTTTGTTGCTAAACGAGCGTAACCGGTTATTTTGGTGACAAACACAAATTCGAGTCCAAATTTGTCTTGTTTAAGAAATTTATCAATACAAAAAAAAGATGCAAAGGTTTTTAATCGATCTTTTTGGAAGAAAGGTTTTTTGGACAAAGATATGTGTTTGCTATTCTACAGTAACGGATTTTGCCAAATTACGCGGTTGGTCAACATCAGTACCTTTTAAGACTGCTACGTAATAGGCTAATAATTGCAGAGGTACAACATAGGCGATTGGAGAAATAATATCGGCCATACTAGGCATGCGAACAGATAAAAAATTATCGTCCTTTTTACATTCCCAAGAGATATTTTCGTCCATAAAAACAAACAATTCGCCTCCTCTTGCTTGGACTTCTTGCATATTGGATTCTAACTTTTCTAATAAATAATTATTAGAAGCAATAACAATAACCGGTATATCTTTATCGACCAGAGCTAGTGGACCATGTTTTAATTCTCCTGCAGGATAAGCTTCCGCGTGCATGTAAGAAACTTCTTTTAGTTTCAAAGCACCTTCTAAAGCAATCGGGAAAAGTGCACCGCGACCCAGAAATAAAGCGTATTGTTTATCTACCAGCCGCTTTGATAGATTCTTGATAGAAGTATCTAAATTAAGTATCTTTTGTAAAAGATTCGGCAAATTTTGTAGATGAGTAAGGATAGTGTTCCGATTGTCTCTATTTGTACGCTGAAATAAAACACTCAGCAGTAGCAAAGAAACTAATTGTGTAGTAAAAGTTTTCGTGGCAGCGACACCAACTTCGGTTCCTGCTCGAGTGAGAAAAACCAAATCAGATTCACGAGCTATAGTGCTATCTGGAGTATTGCAAATACCTAAAGTTGCTATATATCCCAATTTTTTCGCTTTACGCAGCGCCGCCAATGTATCAGCTGTTTCTCCTGATTGAGAAATAACAATGTATAGAGTATTAGGCTCAACCACTACTTTACGATACCTGTTTTCGCTAGCAATTTCTGCTTGGCAAGGAATACCGGATAAAGACTCCAACCAATAACAACCGACTAAAGCAGCATGAAAACTGGTACCACACGCAATAATTTTAAGGCGTTCTGTTTTTCTGAAAATAGATTCAGCTTTATGGCCGAAACTGTTCAAGATTGTTAAGTTTTTCTGCGCTAGATGCTCAGAAATTGTATCCAAAATACCTTTAGGTTGTTCGAAAATTTCCTTTTTCATAAAATGACAGAATTTTCCTTTTTTCAGCACACTACAATTGGTTTTTAGGAACTGAGAGGGTCGTACAACTGATTGTCCAGATTGGTCGTAGATAGAAACAGCATCAATTTCAATTTGAGCAATGTCTCCTGCTTCTAAATAGATGAATTTCTGAGTTGTTGGAGGCAAAGCAGTAACATCTGAGGCAATAAAATGTTCATCGACACCCAAACCAACGACTAGAGGACTTCCATAACACACCGCGTACAAAACTTCAGGTTTTATAGTAGAAATGATAGCCAAAGCATAAACTCCTTTTAATTCTTGAATAACTTGCAGAATAGCTTGCAAAAATTCTCTCTTCATTTTTCTGTAGTAGTTAATCAAATGGACGATCACCTCTGTATCAGTTTCCGTTTTAAATGTGTAACCCGACTCTATTAGCCTTTTTCGGAGTAATCTGTGGTTTTCAATAATTCCATTATGTACGATAGAAATTACATTTTCTGAACAAAGAGGATGAGCGTTTTTTTCTGTAGGTTTTCCATGAGTTGCCCAGCGGGTATGCGCGATACCTATGTATCCTTTGATAGGATTTTGTTCCAACTTAGTAGCAAGCGTTCGAACTTTTCCTTTAACACGTACTATTTGAATTTTATAACTTTCCTTATTGAAAACGGCAATTCCGGCAGAATCATAACCACGGTACTCCAAACAATACAAACCTTGTAATAAAACATTCTCTACGTGACGTCGAGCGACAGCTCCTACAATACCACACATATATTCTTTTCCATCCTTACTATTTCGTCTATTTCCGAATAGGAGCAATTATACCTCCATTCTAAGAATAATGAGAAAAGAAATAAAAAAGACAAGAAAAAATACGCAAATTAAAAATTGTTTCGAGAGCTCAAACTATATCCATTTTTTTAGTTTGGTAATGTCTAGTACACAGTGAAAATAAAATGGTTTACGCATTATTTTTTCTATATCAATCGCACAGTTTCGTTTAAATGCAACAATTGCACGATTTCTTTGGACACGTTATTATCCGTATTCCAATAACTAATAAAAAGCGCCACTTTAAAGTAGAATTTTTATGCCGTCTCGACAAGAATGTGCTAATGCAATCCGAGTATTGACAATGGATGCTGTAGAAAGAGCCAATTCAGGTCATCCGGGAATGCCTATGGGAATGGCAGACATCGCTGAAGTCTTGTGGCGTGATTTTTTAAGTTTTAATCCTTCTAATCCTCAGTGGATCGATCGCGATCGGTTCATTCTGTCTAATGGTCACGGAGCTATGTTGCAGTATGCGCTTCTACACTTGACTGGATTTGATGTGACAATTGAAGACCTAAAAAATTTTCGTCAATTTCATTCGCGCACTCCGGGACATCCCGAAATTACACGCACACCAGGTATCGAAGCAACAACAGGACCGTTAGGGCAAGGTTTAGCTAATGGCGTTGGGATGGCAATCGCCGAACAGATTATGGCCAAAACTTTCAATCGTGAGCATTTTTCGATTGTAGACCATTACACTTACGTTTTTGTAAGTGATGGAGATCTTATGGAAGGTATTTCTCACGAATCTTGTTCGTTAGCAGGAACTTTAGGTCTAGGAAAACTGATTGTTTTTTATGATGATAACGGAATTTCTATTGATGGGGATGTACAAGGATGGTTTACTGACGATACTCCAAAACGCTTCGAATCTTATCAATGGCAGGTAATACCGTATGTGGACGGACATGATCACAGAGCTATTTCTCGAGCTATCATTGCTGCAAAAAATGAGACTACCAAACCAACTCTCATCTGTTGCAAAACTATTATTGGTTATGGTTCCCCTACTTTAGCAGGAAAATCGACGATACATGGGACTCCTTTAGGATCTGAGGAGATTGTTAATACTCGAAAAATTCTAAATTGGCCTTATCCTCCTTTCGAAATTCCTCAGGAAATTTACATTGCATGGGATGCAAGAGAAAAAGGGAAAGAACGGGAAACTCAATGGAATCGACTGTTTGTAAATTATAAAAAACGTTATCCCGAATTGGCAGGAGAATTTTTGCGGCGAAAAAAGAAAACACTATCCAGAAGCTATACCAAAGCAATGGAAGAATTTATTTCAGATACAGAGAAATTGAAAAAGGACAGCGCTACGCGTAGACTTTCTCTACAGTGTTTGAACACTATTGCGCCTTTGTTACCTGAATTAATTGGCGGATCTTCCGATCTTTCGGAATCAAACTGTACAAAATGGATAAACGCAACTGTCCTGAGTCAAGAAAATCGCCAAGGAAATTATATTGAATACGGCGTACGAGAATTCGCAATGACATCTATAGCAAACGGTATTGCGTTGCACAGTGGTTTTATTCCTTTTTGCGGAACTTTTCTGACTTTCTCGGATTATGCACGAAATGCTGTACGCATGGCGGCCCTCAATAAAGTACATGCTATTTTTGTCTATTCTCACGATTCTATTGGACTAGGAGAAGATGGTCCTACACACCAGCCAATTGAGCAATTGCCTTCTTTGAGAATGATACCAAATTTGCGTGTATGGCGCCCTTGCGACGGCATTGAAACTGCAGTGGCTTGGCGGGAAATGATTGCTTCCTACGGACCCAATTGTCTTTTGTTGACTCGTCAGAAAATCGGTCAACAAAAGCACAACAAAAAACATGTAGAATTGATTGCAAGAGGTGGATATATACTACAAGAAGCAAAAGAACAACCACCTCAAGTTATCTTGATAGCTACAGGTTCAGAGGTAATGCTCGCTACCGAAGTCGCGACAAGTTTAGAAAAAGATATTTCAGTACGAGTTGTGTCTATGCCTTGTTGCGAAATTTTTAAAAATCAGAAAGTTGATTATCGAGAATTGGTTTTGCCTTCGCATGTAACTAATCGTATCGCCATCGAAGCCGCCCATCCAGACTACTGGTATCAGTTTGTTGGATGCAAAGGCAAAGTGATTGGGATTGATCAATTTGGCATTTCAGCACCTTCTCAAATAGTATACCGCGAATATGCATTCACCAGAGAACGGATTATTGATACAATAACAGAATTTTTTAAAGAAAATAAAATCGAGGGGAGATAGCATGCTATACAAAATTGCTATTAATGGTTTTGGCCGGATTGGTCGAAATATTTTAAGAGCTTTTTACGAATCAAAAAAACACTATAATTTCAAGATAATTGCCATTAACGATTTAGGAGACGTCAACACTAACGCCCATTTAATTAAATATGATTCAGTGCACGGACGGTTTCCATTCGATATTAGTATTGTCGATAAAGGAAAATCGATAACTGTTAACGGAGATAGAATTAAAGCGCTATCAATAAAAAATCCAAAAGTTTTACCTTGGAAAGAACTTGATATAGATATAGTACTTGAATGTACAGGATTGTTCACCAGTAAGGAAAAAGCTGAGGCGCATTTAAAATCTGGAGCGAAAAAAGTTTTAATTTCTGCTCCAGCTGGGAGCTGTGTAAAAACCATTGTATTTGGTGTGAATGATAATCTTCTCACTGAAAAAGACGAGATTGTTTCTAATGCTTCGTGCACAACAAACTGTTTAGCTCCATTGGTAATGGTATTGAATGATAAAATTGGAATTAAATGTGGGTTGATGGTAACCATCCATTCGTACACTAACGATCAAAATCTTACCGACAGCTACCATAAAGATCTACACCGAACACGAGCGGCTGCACAATCAATGATTCCTACTAGTACTGGCGCTACCGCAGCTGTTGAATTGGTGTTACCAGACCTAGTTGGAAAATTAGATGGATATTCTGTCCGAGTACCTACGGCTAACGTTTCTATGATTGATTTTACTTTTGACGCTAAAAAAACAGTGGACATTCCTATAGTTAACTCCATTATAAAAGAAGCCTCTAATGGTAAAATGCAAGGTATTCTTGGTTACAATGAAAAACCACTTGTTTCTGTTGATTTCAACCACGATTCTCATTCGTCGGTGTTTGATGCAGGGCAAACACGAATAATCGATGGATTAGTAAAAATTGTTGCTTGGTACGATAACGAGTGGGGATTCTCTAACCGTATGTTGGATGTCGCAAATGCTTTGTTGATGAAATGAAGAAATTGCCCTTTTTGTCAATGTCAGATATTAATCTGAGTGGTAGACGCGTTCTTCTCCGAGAGGATTTTAACGTCCCGATGGTAAACGGAAAAATTGTTCATACCGAAAAAATTGTTCGAGCAATACCTACTATCCAAAAAGCTCTTAAGAAGAGCATACAGGTGATAATTTTATCCCATTTAGGCAGACCAGAGGAAGGAAGATTTGATTTCTCACTTTCATTGGCACCTATAGCGGAAACATTGAGTAAAAAATTAAAACAGAAAATCCCTCTTATTGCAAATTGGCTAGAAGGCATTCCTTTAGAATTAGGAACTGTTGTGTTGTGTGAAAATGTCAGATTCAACATTGGTGAAAGCAGAAACGATCCAAGTTTATCTCGAATTATGGCAAAACTGTGTGATGTCTTTATTATGGATGCTTTTGCGACAGCTCATCGTGTACAGGCTTCTACAGTGGGGATTGCAAAATACGCTCCGACAGCTTGCGCAGGCCCTTTGTTTATTTCCGAAATTAAAACTCTATCTCGCGTAGTGCATAATCTAAAAAAACCTCTAGTGGCTATTTTAGGTGGTGCTAAAATTTCTTCTAAAATCCACTTGCTAAATAGTTTATTGTGCACAACTGATCAATTAATTGTAGGGGGAGGAATTGCGAACACTTTCTTAAAGTCAACAGGTTATTCTGTTGGAAAATCTTTGTGCGAAGATAGTTGTTTGGATCGCGCTCGTCAATTTTTGATGACAGCAAAAGAAAAAAATGTTTCTGTTTTTCTTCCGGTGGATGTTGTTGTTACACATCCGAGTTCTAGAAATAGAAGTAATGTGGTACCAACAGTTAAGGCAGTTGATAAAATTTCCAATAGCGAGTCCATTTTTGATATAGGGCCGAAAACTTCAGAGCGTTACACTCGTCTGATAGCTAAAGCTGGTTCTATAGTGTGGAACGGCCCTGTTGGTGTTTTTGAAATTAGAGATTTCAGTCAAGGTACACGAAAATTGGCAAACGCAATTGCCGATAGCGACGCCTTTTCTGTAGCTGGAGGTGGAGACACTTTGTCTGCTTTATATAAATTTAAACTTGCCGATCGAATTTCTTACACCAGTACCGGTGGTGGTGCCTTTTTAGAATTTTTAGACGGAAAAACTTTCCCTATAATTGAGGTTTTAATGCAACAAGCAAAAGTTTTATGACGAAAAGCAATATCCAGCGTATGTCGCGCCGCACAAAGATTATCGCAACTTTGGGTCCCGCAACAGATGACTTCTTAATTTTAAAAGAAGTAATCGATGCGGGTGTTGATATCGTTCGATTAAATTTTTCTCATAATTCTTACGAAAACCACAAAAAACGGATTGCTATGGTGCGTGAGATAGCTAAACAAAAAGAACGGGTAATTGGAGTTTTGGCGGATTTACAAGGACCTAAAATTCGTATATCAAGTTTTAAATTAGGAAAAATACAATTACAAAAAGGTGCTAAATTCGTTCTAGACGCGGATTTGCCTTCCAAAGAAGGAGCGGAAGAAGCGGTAGGAGTTGATTACAAAAATTTGCCGCAGGATGTAAAAACTGGAGACACATTATTGCTGGATGATGGACGTATCAAATTGTTTGTCCAATATGTTGTAGGAAGGAAAATTATTTGTCTGGTAGCAACAGGAGGAGAATTATCTGACCATAAAGGAATTAATCGTTTGGGGGGGGGTCTCTCAGCGCAGTCGCTAACTAAAAAAGACATTGACGATTTGAAATTTGCAATTAATCTCAACGTAGATTATATGGCCATTTCTTTTCCTCGAGATTCGGAAGATATCATCAAAGCTAGATGCTTGGTCCGACGCTATAGAGGAGAAATGGGCATCATCGCTAAAATTGAACGCTCCGAAGCCGTGAAAAATATCGATAGCATCATTGAAGCAAGTGACGGTGTTATGGTTGCTCGAGGTGATTTGGCTATTGAGATTGGTGATGCTCAAGTACCCTTGGTTCAAAAAGATATTATTCATCGAGCTCGTTCTCTTGATAAACCAGTTATTATTGCCACACAAATGATGGAATCGATGATTCACACTTCAGTGCCTAATCGCGCTGAAGTTTCTGACGTAGCCAATGCTGTCTTGGACAATGTAGATGCCGTTATGTTATCGTCCGAAACGGCAATAGGTGATTATCCGGTGTTGACCGTCAGCGCTATGGCCAGAATTTGCATAGCTTCTGAATTGCAACCCCGTTCGCGCATTTCTCGTCATCGTGCAGAATGGCGGTTTAAACGAATCGACGAAGCCATCGCCATGGCTACCATGTATACAGCCAATCATTTGAATATTAGAGCGATTGTAGCTTTGACAGAATCAGGGATTACGCCTCTGTGGATGTCACGTATTCGTACAGCAATTCCTGTATATGGTTTGAGTCGTTTTGACAAATCTTTGGGTCGAATGACATTGTACCGTGGAGTTTATCCCATTAAATTCGATCCAACTCAACACAGTCGAGAAAAAGTCAATATCAAGGCTATAGAAATTATGAAGGCACAAGGATTATTAAATCACGAAGATTTAGTAATACTGACTAAAGGTGATTATATGGGTGTAGGTGGAGGATCGAACGCCATGAAAATTTTGATCGTTGGAAAAGTAGTTTAAAGCAAGAGGAGATCCTATGGCACTTATTACGCTACGTCAATTATTAGATCACGCTGCCGAATATGAATATGGTGTTCCGGCGTTTAATATCAACAATTTGGAACAAATACGTGCGGTTATGGAAATGGCTGACGAAACAAAAAGTCCTGTTATTATTCAGGCTTCTTCAGGTGCGCGTCGATATGCTGGTTTCCAGTTTGTCCGTGCACTCATTCTTGCCGCAACTGAAGAATGGCCACATATCCCCATTTGTATACATCAAGATCACGGAGTTTCTCCAAAAATATGCCAACAATCCATACAAATGGGTTTTACATCGGTAATGATGGATGGTTCTCTACTTGAAGATCAAAAAACTCCATCAGATTACGAATATAATGTTTTAGTAACAACATTGGTCTCATATATGGCACATGCTTGCGGAGTTTCTGTAGAAGGAGAACTCGGTTGTTTGGGTTCTTTGGAAACACTAAGGTCAAGTAAAGAAGATGGGTCTGGAGCTGAAGGGAAGTTATCACGTGAACAAATACTAACAGATCCCAAACAGGCTGCTGATTTTGTCAGAAGAACTGAGGTAGACGCGTTAGCTATCGCTGTCGGTACTAGTCACGGTGCCTATAAATTCTCAAAAATTCCCAAAAAAGGCACAGTACTGGTTATCGACAGAATCAGAGCTATTCACGAACAACTACCCAATACCCATTTGGTAATGCATGGATCCTCTTCGGTTCCACAAGAATGGCTTAGGATAATTAATGAATATGGAGGAAAAATTCCTACAGCTTATGGTGTACCTATTGGAGAAATTCAGGAAAGCATTCGCTATGGTGTTCGAAAAATCAATATCGATACGGACTTGAGGTTGGCTACTACAGGAGCAGTTCGTCGTTACTTAGCTCAAAACCCTTCTCAGTTTGATCCGAGAAAATACCTTAGTGAAGCACTCAAAGCAATGAAGTCTATATGCAAAATGCGTTATGAGGAGTTCGGTTCTGCAGGACAAGCTGATAAGATCAAAGTGATTTCGCTTGAAAAAATGGCAAGACGGTACAAAAATACCGTACTCATCCCTGAGATTCGGACTCTTTGATTTCTTTATTTTGACAATCAACTGCAATCTTCCTCCAAAAAATATTCTGAAAAAAGAAGTAGAAGATATCGATCAAATGTACTTAGTAAATCATATTTTCTTAGTAAGATTTCACTTTCTGTACCAAACGGTGGTATACTTCGCCCCCTTTATTATAGATATTTGAACTTATGGCCAAATTTATACTCCCTGTCTATCAAGAGGCAAAGTACTTGACCAGTGCGGCTGAGTTTAGTGATCTGCCACCGGATACAGGAGTTGAGATTGCTTTCATTGGAAGATCTAACGCTGGCAAATCCAGCGCTTTAAATGTAATTACTGGTATTAAGGGTTTGGCGCGTATCAGCAAAACACCCGGTCGTACTCAAATGATTAATTTCTTTTCTCTAAATGAGAAGCAATGTTTAGTAGATCTTCCAGGATATGGTTATGCTAAAGTACCTCGTATGATCCAAGAACGATGGGAAAAATTGGTTAATAGTTACTTAAAAAGACGAAGTTCTTTAAGAGGTCTAGTGGTGGTTATGGATATACGGCATCCTTTAAAAGAAGCAGACGAAGATGTGATCGAAGGAGCGATGAAGTATAGCGTTCCACTCCATATACTGCTTACAAAATCAGACAAGCTTGGCCAAAGTGTAGCAAACAGAGTTTTTAGCACAGTACAATCTCGTCTGATTGCGTATAGCGATGAAATATCTGTTCAATTATTTTCTTCTCACGATCGAACCGGTTTGGATGAAGTCAAGATGCTCCTAAACAATTGGTATATCAAGAAATCCAATACAAAAAAAAAGAGCTGTGTCTAAGACAGTCATTGTTACACATCCGTGTACTATATAATCCTTTCCTTACTTCTCACTTTCTTTCCTTTCCTTACTTCTCACTTTCTTTCCTTTCCTTTTCAATTCCAAAATCTTAAAAGAATTCGGATTTAGGGATATTGAATTCCCGAAATTCCTTAATTTTAGTTAACATTATTGAATTTGTTTTATAATACGAGTGGTAGGAGATTAACATTTGTCGTTTCTAAAAAGAACATACATAAAAAGTGAAATTATTTCATGTCCGACTCCAAATTGTTGGGACATAGTCGCATTCCTGTTGGTTGCAGCTATTCTTATTTTATTAGGATACAGCGCTAATATGATGATGACAAAATTCGATGTAGGACAACAGTCTTCTCATATTTCACTAGATCCTGTCATGTTGCCCTATTATGCACTAAGAACTGTATTGCGTATGTTGATTGCAATGATTTTTTCGTTGCTATTCACATTTATTTTTGGAACTTGGGCCGCCAAAAGTCGTTGCGCTGAACGAATTATTATTCCACTGATCGATATTTTGCAATCTGTTCCGGTTCTGGGTTTTTTGACAATTACAATAGCTGCTTTTGTTGCCCTTTTTCATGGAAGTTTTTTAGGTCCCGAGTGCGCTGCGTTATTTGCTATTTTTACAGCGCAAGTATGGAATATAGCGCTAAGCTTTTACCAAAGTCTCAGAACCATACCGAATGATTTACAAGAAGTTGCTGTGATGTTGCAACTATCCGCATGGCAACGATTTTGGCGAGTAGAAGTTCCTTTTGCGATTCCGAGCTTGTTATGGAACATTATGATCTCTATGTCAGGGAGCTGGATTTTTTTGGTAGCCTCAGAGGCGATTACTGTAGCTGGACACGACATCATGTTACAAGGTATTGGTTCCTATATTAGTCTAGCCATTAAGTGCGCAGATAAAATGGCTGTAATTTATGTAATTGTTACAATGATCGTTGTGATTGCTTTATATGATCAATTGTTGTTTCGTCCACTTGTTGCTTGGGCGGAGAAATTTAACGCAGAAGTGGATGTAGGAGAGAACGAAGCGCAGTCATGGATATTGAATTTATTTCATCGTACAAGGTTTCTGCGTTTTGTTGGTACATATTGCTCTTTGTTAGGAAACACTATTATTAATTGCCGAATTTTTGGTCATCCTTCTTTAAGAAAATCTGTTAAGTACCATCATCTATTACGGCGTTTTTTCAACATAATCGGAAATACTCTTGTGATTTTAGCATTTATGACTTCTTTTTATCTACTGATGCGTTTTATTCTTTCCGAAGCCGACTGGACTGAAGTATTTCACGTTTTGTATCTAGGTTTTATCACCGGGTTACGCGTTACCATTTTGCTTATTCTCAGTTCGTTTATTTGGGTACCTATTGGTGTCTGGATCGGATTGCGACCAAATATATCGCAAGTAGTGCAACCCATTATACAATTTTTAGCGGCTTTTCCTGCAAATTTACTATTCCCTATAGTAGTAATTCTCATTATTCGATTTTCTTTAAACGTAAATATTTGGACTTCACCACTGATGATTTTGGGTGCGCAATGGTACATTTTGTTCAATGTGATTGCTGGAACAATGGCGTTACCCAAAAATTTACACCACGCTGTCGATATACTAAACGTAAAAGGGTGGATCTGGTGGAAGCGGTTTATATTGCCGGGGATATTTCCTCATTATATTACAGGAGCTATTACAACAGCCGGTAGTTCTTGGAATACGAGCATTATTGCAGAATCAGTAAATTGGGGAGGAAAATGCCTACACGCGACTGGATTGGGCGCTTACATTGTATCAATCTCTCAACAAGGTGATTTTCCTAGACTTACTTTAGCGATTATGGTGATGTCTTTGTATGTATTGGTCTTTAATTATGGATTATGGAGACCTTTGTACCGGTTAGCAGAAGAACGTTTTCAAATCAAATAGAAAAATTAAGAAGAATAGTGTGAAAAAAAATAATCGTTCCATCATTAGAGTTGAGAACATAAGTAAATTCTTTAAAAGAAAAGGATTACAAGATTTATTAGTATTAGACCGTATAAACTTTAATTTAAATGAAGGAGAAATTATTACAATTCTGGGAAAATCTGGATCCGGAAAATCTACCCTATTACGAATCATTGCGGGATTGGTTAAGCCTTCATCAGGAGTGGTTCTTTATCACAACAAACCTATTCTTATGCCTGTACCTGGATTGAGTATGGTGTTTCAACATTTCGCGTTAATGCCATGGCTTACTGTACTGGAAAATGTTGAATTGGGCCTAGAAGCAAGAGGTATACCTCGCGAAGAACGTCGATCTCGTGCTCTTAAAGCTATCGATATTGTAGGACTTGACGGTTTTGAATCAGCGTATCCGAAAGAATTGTCTGGAGGTATGTCTCAACGAGTTGGGTTAGCACGAGCGCTGGTTGTAGATCCAGAAGTATTACTAATGGATGAACCATTCTCAGCGTTAGATGTTCTAACAGCTGAAAATCTGCGAAGTGATTTAATCGACATCTGGCGTTCTGGAAAAACCAACATCAGCAATGTAATTATTGTAACCCACAACATTGAAGAAGCTGCATTTTTAGCAGATCGTATTCTGGTGTTTTCGATTAATCCAGGAATTATTCGTGCAGAAGTGAAAGTGGATTTACCGCATCCAAGAAATGATCGGGACCCAAAATTTCATCAAATCGTTGACAACATTTACAAACTAATGACACCTCTAGCAGCAGAAACGGTTTTGGAAGAAATCAAATTTAAGACTATCGATATCGGCTATCGGTTGCCGCAAGTACCTATTTCTGAGATGATGGGATTTATAGAAACTCTGACTTCTTATGAACAGAAAAAAGCAGATTTTCCTACGTTAACAGAGGAATTGCATTACGAAATCGATGAACTGTTCCCTATTGTGGAAGCGCTCGAAATACTGCATTTTGTTTACCTTTCCGGAGGCGACGTCGTTTTAACAAAGGCAGGACATCGGTTGGTGGAAGCCAACATTTTAGAACGAAAAAAAATATTTGCGGGCCATTTAATCGCGTATATTCCCTTAGCAAATCAGATTCGTAAAGAATTAAACAGACATCCAAATCACGAAATCTCCGAAGAGTATTTTTTAGACGATCTTGGGAACTATCTTGCTGAACAAACAGCAGATGAAGTTTTAACTACTGTCATCGATTGGGGCCGGTACGCAGAAATTTTTGCTTATGATTACAATTCGGGTATTCTGAGTCTAGAAAATCCTTGACGTGACTCTCTTTTTGTAAGGAAAACAGGATACTCAACAAGATAAGATTTTTGTTATTCGAATTATTTCAGACAGGCGCACACTTTGTATTTGTACCTATCGATAAATTACCACATTCGTACATGCTTCTCGAACTAAAAAAAGATTATCTAAATTCTAAAAATTTTCTGAAAATCTTCTTGTAGGACAAGAATCATTCTCAAGTGTATTGATACGAGTCTCAGAATCGTGAAGATAATAATGTTTTTACCTACATAGTTTCCTTGTTGTGGTTTTTTGTACCGGAGAAAATTACTTGCTATGAGTCTTTCGCCAAAGATCCAATTTAAAATGATTCGAAAAGCTCCTCTGAGAGGAGATCCAATCTAGATACGAGTGCGTGATTTTGTCTCATTCTTTGAATGAGGGAGACTATACACTTGATACTTGAACAGATACAGAGATGAATAAAAATTTCGTATAGTCTTTTAGGGTAACTAATTCCGGAAAACTGCTAAATTTTACCAACACCAAAAGCAATCAATAGACCAATATAACTTCTTCACTTATCAAGAGCAGTGTTTTTTGGTAAAGTTGTGATCATGATCTATTGCTTCTCGTTTATTAGAAGACAATTGTCCAGTCTGAGCAGATATGGTAGATATCGCTCTCATCATTGACCAGACAGTACGAAATAGCGATACGGTTTCTCAAAAAAAACCAAGAAAATCAGAAATCAACGAATAGATTTACAGATAGATAGTAATGAATATAGATAGTCCTAAATACTCTTCATATTGTGCAAAGAACGAATATAACCGTTCTTCGATTTTTTTGAAAAGTCTTTCGAAAATCCTATTTTTAGATCTGGCATTGTTATATAGGATGGATAATACGACCTATGAAACCATTGATTTGGGGAGAGATACTCACTATTCCCTCTTCTGTTTGTTTTGTTTGGATTTTCTGTGTGTTTCAACGACAAAAATGGTATGTCCGTGAAGTAGGTAAGAAATATAGTCTGTATTTTTATGTTTTGAAATACCGTTTAGTTTTTGTACTTTAATTTATACTTATCAATGCTTAGCTTACAATATTTAAGCATACACAAGATACGTTGTTGTGGAGTTTTAGTGCAATATTGTTAGATTGTTGTTCTTGGATTGCGGTGTGTTGCATTCTTAAGAAAGATCTGAACAAAGCAGCTTAAAATCGGTAAATATAAAATTACAATTGTTCTTTTGTTGTCTTCAAAAAACTTTTTAACAGTTGAATACGAAAAAGAAAAATATTTCGAATGGAAAATAATCCTGTAAACAATTGCAAAACAAGATTTCGGTTTCACTCCTCTTCTTGGTTTTCTGAAACCTATCAATGGATTGACGAATAAGATTTTTTTGTAGATCTGAGATGTGTTCTGTTATTTTATTTTCATTCTTCGTTCTACACCGAAAGGAATTTTTTCTTGTAAATTTTACATCTACGATAAGGTAAAGTTGACTACGAAATTCTTCAAAGATATTTTTCTCTTAGAGTCTGAGGAGAATAGAATTTTTTCGGATAAAATTTATGTGTGATTGGCAATTTTTCTTGAAAAAAGCTATTACCAATATTAATGAATTGTATCAAGAATTAGCGCTTGATCCAGAAATATTTCTGCAAAAAATCCCGAAGACAATTGCAGACCGATTTCCTCTCCTGGTTCCCAGAACATTTGTCGATCGCATGGAAAAAGGAAATCCACAAGATCCTCTGCTATTACAAGTATTGCCCAAAAAAAGAGAGCTTTCTGATTATTCGGGTTATCGGATGGACCCTCTTGAAGAAAACCAATCAAATCGCATGCCCGGGCTCCTACACAAATATCACGGGCGGGTGTTGCTTATATTAAGCGGTTCGTGTGCGGTCCATTGCCGATATTGCTTTCGTCAATATTTTCCGTACAAGAAAAACGCCCCAAGAAAATTGGGGTGGAATCGAGTTTTCCATTATTTAAAGTCGAATACATCTATCACTGAGGTAATCTTAAGCGGTGGAGATCCTTTAATGATAAAGGACAAAATACTTGCCAAATTCATTTTCTCTCTTGAGAAAATACCAAATCTTAAACGCCTACGAATTCACACACGATTACCGATCGTCATTCCAGAAAGAATCACAGATGAATTTATCAGATTGTTGAATCACACACGTTTATTGCCTATAGTTGTTTTTCATTGTAATCATCCAAACGAAATTGATCAATCTGTCGCCAAAGCGTTTTCTTCCTTACGGAAAACAAAGGCGGTTCTACTTAATCAATCCGTTCTGTTGAAAGATGTCAATGATAAAGCAGAAATCTTAATTCGTTTGAGTGAAAATTTGTTTGAAGTTGGTGTTCTACCTTATTATTTACATGTTCTTGATCAAGTACGTGGCTCCGCGCATTTTGAAGTCAGAGAAAAACAGATACAGAATCTGATAACAGAAGTGACAAACCGACTTCCGGGCTATCTTGTTCCTAAATTAGTAAAAGAAATTGCATCGGCCCCAGCAAAAGTTCTTATTCCTGCAATTATTTAGAATTGCTTTTAACAATTCAGGAGATTTCGAGATAGATTTTACTTACAATTCAATGAATAATAAAAAGACTCAAATGAGTTGTCGGATAGTTCGAATTTCTTTTCGGTAGTTCAAAGTGTGAAACAATCCAGAACCTACTACAAAAAAATTGACTCCGGCCTGAGACACCTCTGCAATATTGTTTGCTCTGATTCCGCCGTCAACGCCAAGCATCGCTTTACTTTTTGCTTTTCTCAACAGTCTCTTTGTAGATATAATTTTTTGCACACTGCTTGATATAAAAGACTGACCTGAAAAACCAGGGTTAACAGACATCAATAGAATTAAATCAACTTTCTCTAGAACAGCGGGCTGTAAAGAAACCGATCTTTCCGGATTAAAAGCAAGTCCTGTTTTCATTCCAAACTGACCAATTAATTCCAAAGTCTTTTCTACATTTCTCACCGTTTCTGGATGGAAAGTAATCAAATTGGCTCCGGCATTCGCAAACGCTCTTATAAGTTCATCTGGATTTTCTACCATTAGATGAACATCGATAGGAGCAACAATTCCGAATTTTCGCAACGATTCGCACACTAAAGGACCAAAACTTAAATTTGGTACAAAATGATGGTCCATGACATCAAAATGAATATAATCAGTACCAGCTTCCACTGCTTTTTTCACTTCCTCACCCAAACGGCTAAAATCAGCTGACAAAATTGACATAGAAATGATTTTTCGCAAAACCACGACCCGTTTCTCCTAAATTTTTTTCGGATGCATCTGCGAATGCATTGTTAAGACCGAACAAACTCGTTTTTGTTTCACCGTCACGCCCCAGATTTACCAGAAAGATGTCGATTCACCAAAAAGTAAATCTCATGCATCCTCTATGCGAAAAAATGCCTTAGAATAAAGATACTTTCAATAGAAAAACCCAATGAAATTAGAGTCCCCATACTATCATCCTAATAAAACCGAACGTTTGTGTCTATCACTTAATCAAAACTCTGTGTTAAACTGAAAAATATTTCACCGGCCATAATCAATAAATTCTAACGAGGAAAATCAATGCACAAAGTTTGTTGGGATTGCAAGCCTGAATTTTTTTTAGATTTTTGATGGCGTACCCCCTCTTCTGCCGTAAAGCAAATCAAAACATCATAACAGAAACAGCTCATGTCTCTCAACTTAAGAACCGCATCATCAAAATCTTTCTCTTCTTTGAAGATTATAAAAGAATGTTTTCTTAACCGAAAAATCGATATTGAGAAGTGGTTTTATAGACAATGGCTGCAAACTCCGCCTCTCTTGTATACATCCATAGACATACGAAATTCAGGATTTAAATTGGCACCTGTGGATACTAATCTGTTTCCTTCTGGATTTAACAATTTACATCCAAGCTATATGTCTTTCTATACTAAAGCTATACAAAATACTATAGCGGAGATTTGCCCCGGAACTGCAGATTTTCTTATCATTCCAGAAAACCATTCCCGAAATATCTATTATTTTGAAAGTTTAGCGGTGTTTCTAGAAATTTTAAGGAATGCAAAATTTGAAATACGTGTCGGTACTTTTTCATTGAAAACAATTCAAATGGATCTGCCTTCAGGACGCAGACTTCGAATTGAACCTCTAGAACGAAAAGGAGATCGGATGGGAGTACGAGATTTTTTTCCGCGCTGCATCATTCTGAATAACGATTTGTCTGGTCATGTTCCTGATATTTTCCAAAATCTCAATCAGAAAATCATACCTACCCCATGTCTCGGTTGGGCGACTCGATTAAAATCAAAGCACTCCAAAATTTATAAGACTGTTTCTGAACAATTCGCATCTCTTATAAATATCGATCCGTGGCTAATCAGTGTTCTTTTTGATCAATGTTCTGAAATAAATTTCCTTAAAAAGGAAGGTGCGGAGTGTCTTGTCAGTCGATCTGAAAGTGTGCTGCAATCCGTTAAAGAAAAATACGTTCAATACAACATTACTGAAAATCCATTTCTAGTCGTTAAAGCGGATTCCGGTACTTATGGAATAGGAGTAATGATGATTCAAAATCCTAAGATTTTATACCATCTAAACCGCAAACAACGAACCCAAATGTCTGCTTCAAAAGGTGGGGTCCCTATCACTAAAGCGATTGTCCAGGAAGGCGTTTATTCTTTTGAAACAGCGGGAGAGAAAAACTCAGTAGCTGAACCTGTTGTTTATTTGTTTGGTCGTCATGTAATAGGAGGTTTTTACCGTATTCACGAAAATCGGGGAACTAATGAAAATTTGAACACTCCGGGGATGCGTTTTATCCCTATGAAATTTTGTACAGCTTCTTGCAGCACGAATCACTTTTACGTTTATAATGTAATTGCGCGATTGGCTGCATTAGCGGCGGCTCGTGAAGCGAATCGCAAATTTAATAAAGTAGAGTAAATCGCAATGAAAGTTGGTATTCTTATGGATCCCATTTCTGATATTTGTATCTATAAAGACACAAGCTTTGCAATGTTATTGGCGTTTCAAACGAGAAACTACGAGCTCTATTATATGCAGTCGTCTGGTATTTTTTTGCAGAATGGAACAGTATTTGCTTTTATGCAACGTCTTTGGGTGAAAGACAATGCTTCTTCTTGGTTTGAATTGAGTGATTTGCGTATTCAATCCTTGAATGATCTCGATATTTTTCTTATGCGAAAAAATCCACCATTCAATATGTCTTATATTTACTTAACTTATCTATTGGAAATAGCTGAAAAAAAAGGGCTATTGGTGGTAAATAAACCAAAAAGTTTACGTAACGCCAATGAAAAATTGTTTGCAAGTTGGTTTCCTCAATGTATACCAAGAACGTTGGTTACATCTCAAAAAAATTTATTACAAACATTTCTCCAAGAACACAAAAAAATTGTCATAAAGCCGCTTGGGTCTATGTCGGGACAGTCGATTTTTCGAATAACCACGCAGGATCCAAATACTATCGTTATCATTGATAACATGACAAATAATGGAAAACGTCTTGTTATGGCTCAACAATTTATTCCTTCTATTAAAGAAGGCGGGGACAAAAGAATTATTTTAATTGACGGTAAACCTGTCCCTTATGTTTTGGCACGTATCCCCGCAAAAGATGATTTTCGTGGAAATTTGGCAGCAAGAGCTAGAGGAGAGGGACGGGAATTAACCGATAGGGATCGATGGATTTGTCAACAAGTAGGCCCTACTTTAAGTCAAGCGGGGCTTTGGTTTGTTGGTCTTGATGTGATTGGGAATTATTTGACGGAAATTAACGTTACCAGTCCTACCGGAGTGCGTGAACTGGAATCTCAATTCGACATTAACATTATGGATTCTTTTATAGATTTTTTGGAAGAGAAATTGATTGTACGAACTATGTTTTCTACAAACATTTCCCAGAATGATTAACATTGCTATCGTCTGCTTAGACAAATCTCGTCAGAAATACGCAGAATCGCTTGCTACAGAATTAAAATTGTCACTGGTATCGTTTTCTAGTAATCATTGCCCTGTATTATTGGTTGTCACTCCTACTCGTCTTGAATTGCGTTTAACAGATTCCAAATCTTTTGTTGGTCCAGTGTATGTGGATTTTCTCAATGGAGTGTTAAGGCATCGGAGATTATTCGGTGGTGGTCGAAATCAATTAATCGCACGCGCTATTGGTCTAAAAACTCATTACAATCCGATTGTATTGGATTTGACAGCAGGACTAAGTCGAGATGCTTTTATACTAGCTGATCTTGGATGTAAAGTGACTATGCTTGAACGAAATCCAATTATCTCCACTTTACTAAAAGAAGGCTTATACAATGCAACGAAAACAGTCGAATGGTTTAGAACACTTCAACTAGAATTAATTGAATCGGAAGCACAAAATTATCTTTTAACGACGAAACGTTCTTACGAAGTTATTTATATAGATCCTATGTATCCGATTAGAAAAAAATCCGCTCTTTCCAAAAAAGAGATGCGCATCCTGCGATATATAGTTGGAAGGGACGAAGATTCACCTCGATTGCTAAAAATAGCTCTAAAGAAAGCAAAGCGGCGAGTAGTCGTTAAACGACCAAGCCTAGCGCCCAAATTGGCGAATTTAGAACCCACCTATTCTTATAAGGGTAGGAGCAGTCGGTTCGATATTTACCTGATTCGCTGATATAACAACTTTTTCAAGATTAAACACACTATTTCGAAATTTCGAAAAAATTCATATCGCAAAAGAAGATCCACAACCACAAGTCGATTTGGCATTTGGATTGCGAATTATAAATTGTGCCCCGCTAACATCTTCACGATAATCGATTTCGGCACCTTCAAGATACTGAAGACTTATAGGATCAATCAGTAGATTCACTAACTTTGTCTGCTGACAGAAACTATTCTCTCCATTCCCATTTTCTTCTTTGTTATTCCTTTCGTCGTTTTCTTTTCGTTCTTTTCGTTCTTCTTTTTTTTGTAATTGCTTTTGTAACTGAACTTTTTGTAATTCTTGCGAAGACTGCAAAATAATCTTCTTGATAACAAAATCGTCGGAATTTATAACTTCGTCAAAGACAAAGCTGTACCGAAAACCAGAACAACCACCGCCTGTAATAAAGACACGTAAGTTGAGATTGGGGTTTTTTTCTTCATCAATCAATTCCTGCGCCTTACGAGCTGCAGCGTCAGTAAAGAACAGAACGGATTGAGGCAACGTCCGCGCTAAATTATCCACAAATCCTCCTTCAATCGACTGTGTCAACAACACTGTATAGATACAGGTACAAAATAAATTTCAAACAACATTTTATGTTATATCATTTGTATTATTATATATTATGATATTATATCATCTCAAAGTCTGATTTTCCCGCACCGCACTCGGGACAAACCCAATTCTCAGATATATTTTCCCATTCCGTTCCGGGAGAAATTCCGTCCTCAGACCACCCTTTTTCTTCTTCGTAGACGAAACCACACAGCAAGCATACATATTTCTTCACAACGAACCCTCAAAGTCTTTCCTAATTTTAGAACTTTAAAGAATACAAAGACCAAACCAAAAAAACCACTGTCCCCTACTTCGTAGGATATCTCGAATGATCTTGATTTACAAATTTTTTGAACAATTAATATATTTTTTTGCATCCGTTGTAAAAATGAAAGCAGAGTAAATTGTATACGTGTATAGTAGTTCTGAAAAAATCAAGAGAAACGATATAGGGAGAAAAACTTCGTCGTATGAAAAAAACAAAGAGAAAGCAAGATTACAAAATTTATAGTTCTACTAATATTTATCTTATCGGTCCTATGGGATCTGGAAAAACTAGTATAGGAAAACAACTTTCCGATTTAACCAAAAAATTTTTTTACGATTCGGATGTTGAAATTGAAAAACACACAGGTATGAACATTCCAGAGATTTTTGAACGGGAAGGAGAAGATCGATTTCGCAAACAAGAAGTTGAGACGATTGTTTCATTATGTAAATTTAATAACATCATTCTATCTACAGGAGGTGGCTCTGTATTAGTCGATACCAACCGCCACCATCTATCCAAAAACGGTATCGTTGTCTATTTAATGATTACAGCGGAGATACAAATAAAACGTCTTTCTCTAGATAAGAACAATCGTCCTTTATTTACTCAATACAATTCGAAAGAGAAAATTCTGAAACTTAATAAAGAACGGGAATCTTTATACAAAAATACAGCAAATCTTACTTATTCGGTGGACAATAGCACAGGACCTCGACAAACAGCCATCCAAATTTTAATGGATATTAATAAAAAAATTCACAGATTCTGTGTATGAAGACTGACTGTATTTTTGTCAATACGAAAGAATCTTGTTATCCAATCTATATCGGAGTAAATCTTTTGAAAGATGAGATCCTTCTTCGACAATACATCAAAAATTGTCGGATAATGATCGTAACTAATGGTATTGTGGCACCGCTATACCTTACACCACTAAAAGTTGTTTTTCATGATCTCCAATGTGAACATTACTTATTGCCTGATGGAGAGCAATTCAAAAATATTAGATACTGGAAAAAGATCCTGAACATGTTGATAATAGGCAATTACCCCCGAGACTCTACTTTAATCGCCTTAGGCGGTGGCATTGTAGGCGATTTGACAGGATTTGTTGCAGCATGCTATCAGAGAGGAATAGATTTTGTTCAACTACCAACAACCCTTCTTGCTCAAGTTGATGCTTCTATTGGTGGGAAAACCGCTATAAATCATCCGTATGGAAAAAATCTTATTGGAACATTTCATCACCCTAAAGCGGTGGTTATCGATTTGCATACGTTGCATACTTTACCTTCACGAGAATTCAATTCTGGAATCTCCGAGATTGTCAAATCCGCTCTTATCTGCGATAAAGGATTTTTTATTGATCTTGAAAAAAATATTACCTACTTATTAAGACGAGATCTCAGTTACTTACAGATTGTTGTTAAACGCGCTTGTAAAATTAAAATCGATATTATAAATTCCGACGAAAAAGAGAAAACCGGTATACGCACTCTCCTAAATTTAGGCCATACTTTTGGCCATGCTATTGAACATCTCTTTGGTTATGGGTATTGGCTTCATGGAGAAGCTGTAGCACTCGGTTTGGTACTATCAGCCCAATTGTCCTGCTACTTAGGAATTATTGAATCTTATGAAGTAATGCGCATTTGTGAATTGTTACAACGAATTCCCCTGCCTACCCAATTACCTAAGGGGATTTTTCGATACTCCCTAGATTCTTTATTGATTTCTATGCGTAGGGACAAAAAAATGACAAAGTATCGAATACGTCTGGTATTATTAGAGCGTATTGGACATGCGATCATCTCGGATCAGATCGACGAAAATGTTTTAAGGGCATTTTTCATCAACCTATCCCGTACATAGTAAACGGATCGACATAAAATCTCCCATTCTAACTATTAAAGGTGAAAGAAATAAAGAAAAAGGTTAAAGTGAACAAATACGCAGTTATTGGAAATCCTATTGAACACAGTCTATCGCCTGCTATTTTTCAAGACTTTGGAAAACAGATCCAAAAGGCATTGCTCTATCTAAAAATAGAGGCATCTTCTAGCAATTTTGTGAGTGTTTTAAAAAGATTCCAAAAAAGAGGAGGTAGGGGAATGAACATTACTTCGCCTTTTAAACATGAAGCCTACAGAATTTCGAATAGATACAGCCAAGAAGCGAGAGAAGCACAAGCTGTAAGCGCTTTACGATTTCTCAATGATGGCACTACTTACGGTGCTAACTACGATGGCATAGGATTAGTGAAAGACTTGACGCGTAACCAAAGAATTTCCCTACTCGGAAAATCTATTCTGATTTTGGGAGCAGGAGGAGCTGCTCGTGGAATTCTAGGGCCTTTAGCAAACGCTAAACCAAAGAAAATTGTTATAGCAAATCGAACAGTTTCTAGAGCACGAAAGTTAGTATCTCATTTTCATCACTATCGTCTGCAAATCAGAATGCAGGGTATTGGTTTTAATGATTTAAAACCAATACCCTACGACATCATAATCCATGCCACCAGCTCAGGCCATCAAGGACAAGTTCTGCAATTGCCGACTGCTATTATTGGATCAAGGACTTTTTGTTACGATCTTTCCTATGGAAAAGCAGCCGCCCCATTTTTACAGTGGAGTGGTGCCCAAGGTGCTGAAAAATGCTGTGACGGTTTAGGTATGCTAATAGAACACAACGCTGCTCTTTTTCATTTATGGTTTGGAATTTACCCGGATACATCATCCGTACTGAAAAAACTAAAAAACTCAGATCTTTCGATATCAAAAATACTAAAAAACTAAACGAAAGTTGACCAAAATTAAAGAGAAAAAATCTAAACTAAACAAAATCAAACAAAACAAAGGGTTTGCTCTGCTTTTTTCTACAACTTCTCGTTTCTCGGTGTTTCCAACTTCTTTTCCTCGCCCTTTTCCTCCTTTTCCTCGTTCTGAATACGATAGTAGATTTCTTCTCGATGTACTGGAATATGCTTTGGTGCGTCAATACCGATTCGCACTTGATTACCTCTTACTTCTAAAACCGTTATGACAATCTTCTCATTGGAGAGATCAATGGCTGAAGTTGAATCCGAATGTTCTAGAGTTTTAGTTTTGGTCGTTTCAGTCTTGATCTTTTCATTATTACCAATGATCAATCGTTGGCCAAGCGTTCTCGTTAAGACTAACATGATAAGCTTCCTTTGTTTTTTTATCACCCCGTGTCAATGGCGATTTTATCAAATCTTTTCTATCCTCATTATTATTATTTAATATATTTATATCTAGTGATATATTTATATTTAGTATTTAATATTCTTACCTGAAAATTAGAAAATTCTAATTAATTCAAAACACATACTGTGTAAATAAAATAAAACTTCTGGGCAGCGAGCCATTATACTCAGGATAAAAAGAAGTGCAAGGAGTTTATTTTTTATTTAATTCTTCCCACTATCATTTCTTTCTTACAATCTTCTGTACACCAGAAGCAGTTCCTACAAGTAAAATGTCTGCAGGACGATGAGTAAAAAGTCCATTTCCGACGATACCGGGAATATTGTTTAGTGTTCTTTCTAGTTCTATTGGATTGAGAAAATTTAGATTGTAAACATCTAAAATAATATTGCCATTATCAGTAACAAATCCGTTCCGATAAACGGGGCTTCCTTGTAATTTTGCCACTTCGCGTGCAACAAAACTTCGAGCCATAGGAATAACTTCGATGGGTAAAGGAAATCTACCCAAAACATCAACTTTCTTATTTTCACTAACCATACAAACAAAATTATCAGCAATAGAAGCGATAATTTTTTCTCTCGTTAACGCACCACCACCACCTTTAATAAGATAGCAATGTTCATTGAATTCGTCTGCCCCATCTATATATATTTCTAGGCTCGGAACTGAATTGAGGTCAATTAAGGGAATTCCTCTCTTCTTGAGAGATTTTTCTGTAGTAACAGAACTGGCTATTGCGCCTTCAATATGTTGTTTCGTTTCAGCAAGCGCATTGACAAAACAATTTACAGTAGACCCAGTCCCAATACCAATAACATCAACATTTTTGATATACTGAATGGCTTCAAATGCCACCATCTCCTTGAGATTGTTTTCTAACATACGTTTATTTTTTTATTCATCTTAATCGGTGCGATACATTTTGATTCTGTAACTAAATATAAAGTATGCACTTGCTTATAATTCTACTTAATTTGGTCTCTTTATTTCAACGTATTTTCGTCCTGAATGTAGAAAATATACACAGTGCGACAATACAAACAAAAATACCACAGCTTTTTACACGTTTGTAGGTTTTCAGATTACCTTACCCTCCTTCTTTCTTGTAGCAAGATCTATAATTTACAGGAAGCATTTATTCATTGACGGCAAATACTACTTTTCGAAATAAACATTAATGTTCTTGATGATTATTTTATTCATGAATCTTGTATCTCTCTTGCTACAGAAAGGAAATACTGTACTCTCTACATATAAGATGTAAGATGTAATCTTTCTTTCGGATTCAACTCCCCTCTAAACCTCTGGTTTATAGCTTCCAATCTATTATAATACCGAGTCTTTTAGGTATTCTATTTACAATCTGTAAACTGTAAATGTACAAACTTATTAGAAATAAGATTTGATACCTTTTTGCTTTAGTAAAGACGAAATTCTCGGTTCTCTTCCGCGAAAAGCTTTAAACAAATGTATAGGTTCTTCAGAACCACCAGGTTCCAAGATGTGACTCAAAAATTTTTGAGCACTATGAAAATCGAATATTCCTCTTTTTTTAAAGAGAGAAAACGCATCAGCAGCCATCATTTCAGACCACTGGTAACTATAATACCCCGCTGCGTAATCGCCTGAAAAAATATGAGAAAAGCTATTTTGGAATCTATCAAATGTCTGTATAGGTACTACACAAGATTCTTTACGAACTTCATCAAGAATTTTTTGCACTTGATTTTTCACAGTAGGATCAAACTCAATATGCAACCGCATGTCGAACAAGGCAAATTCTAACTGACGCATCATTTTCATAGCTGCTTGAAAATTTTGAGATTTATGCATTTTTTGGAACAATATATCGGGTAAAGATTCGCCTGTTTTATAGTGTTTAGTGATCATACGTAGCGATTCTTTTTGCCAAGCCCAATTTTCTAAAAATTGACTCGCCAATTCTACTGCATCCCAAGGAATTCCATTTATTCCAGAAATTTCCGAATAATTGATTTTGGTAAGCATATGCTGAAGAGCGTGGCCAAATTCATGAAACAACGTTATAACCTCTTCATGGCTGAAAAGAGCAGAAATATTGTCCATAGACGGACGAAAATTGCAGACGACAAAAGCAACAGGCAGTTGAATATCTCCATCAGACAGTTGACGTCTTGTACAAGCATTGTCCATCCAAGCACCACTTCTCTTATTCGCACGAGTATACAAATCAAAATAAAGGTACGCGCACAATTGATTTTGTTCATCATACACTGAATAGCAGTGTACATCGGGATGCCAAATATCTACACCAACCATTGGTTTTACTGTAATTCGAAATAATCGATTTGCAATGTCGAATAACCCTTGAATAACCTGTTCTTCTGGAAAATACGGTCTTAAATCTTCTTGAGAAATGCTATACTTCTTCTGTCGTAGTTTCTCAGTTGCATATGCAATATCCCAAGGTTCTAATTTTTTGATATCCAATTCTTTTTTTGAAAATGCACAAAGGTCCGTAAATTCTTTTTTTGACGCAGGAATCACATATTTTATTAACTGACGTAAGAATTTACAGACTTCTTTTGGCTCCTTGATCATCTTTGTGGATAGAGAAAATTGAGCGTAATTTGCAAAATTTCGCAATTGTGCCAATTCCAAACGAGTTTTGAGAATTCTTTCTATAACAAGCGAATTATCCCATTTTCCGGCATTGGGTCCATGATCTGATGCTCGAGTAACATACGCTGTTAACATTTCTTTTCGTAAAGCTCGAGAATCAGCGTATGTTATAACAGACAAATAAGAAGGAATTTCTAAAGTAAATACCCAACTGTCTTTTAATTCTCGTTGTTTTGCCCTTTGACGAGAAAAACTCACCGCATGAGGAGGTATACCGAAAAGTTCATTTTCATCCGTAACGCATTTAAACCATCCTTGAGTAGCACTCAGTACATTTTCTTCAAATGCATCTTGATGTTGTAATAAAGTTTCGGACAACTGCAAAATACGGATTTTTTTTTTGTATGACAAATCAATCCCCGCCAATTTGAAATTACAAACTTTATTATTGACAATTCTGCGCCGAATTTTATCCAATTTTTGAAACTTTACTAATGATTGAATAGCCTGATAGATACCGTAGTGATAATCAATCTCAGTAAAATACTTCGACAATTTAGAAAGACACGCATGATAGATTTTATGTAAAACCGGAGAATGAACTACCGAATTTAAATGATTGATGGGTGCCCAATAGCGATATAGCCGATCATTAATATCTTCTAGAGGTTGCATTAAAGTGTTCCACGTATAATTTCTTTTTAGCGTTACAATACGATCAATCTTATTTCTATTATCATTCAGCAACTGATCCAAAGATGTTTCTACATCGCTAAGTACAATAGACCTGAATTGAGGTAAATTGCTGCTAATGTTCACCCGCACAGAAACCTAAAATAAATTTACTTTTTTAAACCAATCAATAACTGGAAATCCTAATACGAATTCAGAGGGATGTACAGAAAAAACGGTAAATACCAAAAATCTCTAGGAGCGCTTGGTGCATATGAATCATGTATTATTGTTATTCTTTGTATAATTAAAGATAAGGAGATAATTTTGTCTTTCGTTCAATCCCATCTTTCTTGCTACTCGTACGAAAAATTTATATACTCCCGAAGATTTTGATCGTTCTTTCTGCGGTGAGATTGTGTGTCGAAAACCTCTTCCTAGTAAAATGACGCGATTTTCTTGTACAGCTGTCTATCAGTTAGTTGGTCTACAGACTGTTGTTGTTGTAGTTGTTTTTTTAGGATGGTGGATTGTAGGGTTAATGAAAGGGATTTCCGTGCTTTTAGGAGGAATGGCTTATCTTCTGCCTGGTCTCTATTTTGCTCATCATCTGTTCGGAATCGTAAATTCTTCCAAAGCAGAAGGGAAACAGATCGTAATCGGATTCTATATAGGAGAATTAATCAAATTTGTGCTAAGCATCGTTCTAATAATTATAATTCTTCTGTGTATCCCAATTTCCGTAGTCCCATTTTCTATGGGATATGTGGCAGCTCAATTTGGACTTTGGCTTGCACCATTTATTATCAAAAATCGAGAGCGAAAGAGTATAGACTGAATTAATTAATTTTAATTTTTTTAATTTTTAATGATAAGAGCAATATGCAGACTAATTTGACATCGACTGAATATATTCAGCACCATATGATTCATTGGAGCGTAAATCTGCGTAACTTTACCTCTATAAACGAGGGGTTTTGGACAATTAATTTAGATACTCTGTTTGTATCTTTAATACTTGGTTTCTTATTTTTTATTTTCTTCTATACAATTGCTCGGCGTGCTACAACAAAGATTCCTGGAAAATGGCAAAATTTTATAGAAATGGCTATAGAATTAATTGATAAAATGGTTAAAGATTCTTTTCACGGTGATCGCAGCCTGATAGCACCTTTGTCGTTAACTGTTTTCATCTGGGTATTCTTGATGAACTTTATGGATCTTATACCTGTAGACTTGATACCAAGCCTACTAAATCTTGCCGACATAAGATATTTCAGACCGGTTCCTACAACGGATCCTTCTTTGACTTTTGCTATGTCGGTTACTGTTTTTATCCTGGTTATTTCTTATAACTTTAAAATGAAAAGTACTTTTGGTTTACTTAAGGAAGTTTTAAATCGACCATTTGGTTGGTACTTCCTACCTGTTAACATAATTTTTCGTTTGATTGATGAAGGAGTTAAACCCATTTCCTTAGCATTGCGGCTCTTTGGGAACCTTTTTTCAGGAGAATTAATTTTTGTACTAATTGCGTTGTTGCCTTGGTGGGGTCAGTTTGCGCTAGGAGTAATTTGGACATTATTTCACTTGTTGGTGATTACAGTTCAGTCGTTTATTTTTATGATGTTAACGATTGTATATATGAGTCTCGCAGCAGAATCACATTAATATGCAAAAAAGAAAGGGGGACAAAGTAGTGAATATTGCTCAATTAATTTCAAACATACAAGGATTTTCGGCAATTGCGGCAGGCCTATTTGTTGGTCTTGCTGCGATGGGAACCGCTATTGGATTCGGTATACTTGGAGGAAAGTTTCTAGAAGGTGTAGCTCGACAACCTGAATTGTCAACCATGTTGATGATTCGTATGTTCTTAATGGCGGGGTTAGTGGACGCGTTTGCTGCCATTTCACTAGTAATGGGTTTGATTTTGATTTTTGCTCGTAATCCATTTTTAAGCGCAGTGATGAAAGTCTTAGGTAAAGTTTCTGCAAACCAATAGTCTTTGGATTCATTTTTTACTTATACCAGTAGAAATAAAGAGGAGGTGATCCTGAGTGAATATCAATGTGTCGTTGGTTATTCAAATGTTGGTTTTTGTGGTTTTTATTATACTTACAATGAAATTTGTATGGCCACCGATTACCAAGATTCTTGAAGAACGTCAAAAAAATATTGCAGACGGATTAGCTGCTGCGGAAAAAGGTCATAGAGAACTTAGACTGGCAGAAAAAAAAGCGAAAGAATCTTTAACAAAAACTAGAGTACAAGCAACTAAAATACTCGAGCAAGCTACCCAACATGCAGACCGTATAATAATAGTTGCTAAAAATAAAGCGCGCGAAGAAAGAGAACGGATTTTACAGATAGCAAAGAATGATATTGCACAAGAATACAATGCAGCGAAAATTAAACTTCTTGAACAAGTATCTGCTATTGTAATAGAGAGTACCAAAAAGATATTACAACGAGAAATAAATGCGGAAATCAATAATGATTTACTCAACGAGATGACCAGAGAGATTTAAGAATGGCTCTATATTTAACACTTGCGAGACCATACGCTAGTGCGCTGTTTATGGTAGCTAAAGAGAGTAATCAATTATTCCTCTGGTTAAATATATTGAAAACTCTCACAGAATTCATTAAAAACAAATCAGTATTATCGTTAATTAACAATCCAAATGTTCCAAGAGAGAAAGTAAAAAACATATTGTTTGAATTGCTTTGCGAGAAAGAACCAGAAATTATTTGTGATGTACGAAAAAAATTAGGAAATTTTCTTCAATTGCTGCTAGACAGGAAAAAATTAATTGTTTCATCTGATATTGCTTTGCTCTACAAAAATCTACTAAACGATTCTCAGGGAGTATTAGAAGCTAAAGCTGTATCAGCTTTTCCTTTAAACAGTTTCCAGAAAAAACAAATTAAAAAAAAACTAGAAAAAAGATTCATAAGAAAGATTAAATTAAGAACCGCAATTGACAAATCCTTAATAGGAGGCTGTGTTATTTATATTAACAACTGGGTTATAGATGGCTCTGTTAGAGAAATACTAACTCGATTGGCAAAAAGTTTAAGAGGTAAAAACTTATGAAAAGTCAATTACGAGCAAATGAAATTAGTGATATTATCAAATCCCGCATTGAGACTCTTAACATTAGAGCCGAAGAACGTACAGAAGGGACTATTATTAATCTTAAGGACGGGATTGTCCAAATTTACGGACTATATGATGTCATGTTTGGGGAAGTGGTCGAATTTCCAGAGAACACTTTGGGTTTGACGTTTAATCTTGAACGAGATTCGGTCGATGCGGTTGTATTAGGTCCGTACAAACATTTAAAAGAAGGAATGACGGTACGTTGTACGGGACGAATTTTAGAAGTTTCTGTAGGAGAGGCCCTATTAGGGCGAGTGGTGAATGCACTCGGTAAACCCATTGATGGAAAAGGTCCTATCAATACCACTTTTACTTCTCCAATTGAGAAAATTGCACCTGGTGTCATTACTCGAAAATCCGTAAACACACCTCTACAAACCGGAATTAAAGCAATCGATGCAATGGTTCCTATTGGTCGAGGTCAGAGAGAATTAATCATTGGAGATCGACAAACCGGAAAAACTACTATCGCTATTGATACTATCATTAATCAAAAAAAAACTGGAGTGAAGTGTATTTACGTTGCTATCGGACAAAAACAATCTTCAGTTGCGTCTGTTGTACGTAAATTAGAAGAGTATGGAGTAATGCAAAGTACCATTGTTGTAAGCGCAAGTGCTTCAGAAGCGGCAGCCTTACAATATTTGGCACCTTACGCAGGGTGCTCAATGGGAGAGTATTTTAGAGATCGTGGACAAGATGCATTGATTATCTATGACGACTTAACCAAACAAGCATGGGCATATCGTCAAATGTCTCTTTTATTACGTCGCCCCCCTGGACGTGAGGCTTATCCCGGAGACATTTTTTATCTGCATTCCAGATTGTTAGAAAGAGCAGCTCATATCAATGAGTACTATGTAGAGCAACTTACAGAGGGACAAGTAACAGGAAAAACCGGTTCTCTCACAGCGCTACCGATTATTGAAACACAAGCAGGTGATATTTCTGCGTTCATTCCAACAAATGTGATATCAATTACAGATGGACAAATCTACTTGGATGTTAATCTATTCAACGCCGGTATTCGTCCTGCTATTAACGCCGGTTTATCCGTTTCTCGTGTAGGTGGTGCTGCACAAACTGAGATCATCAAAAAATTAATTGGTGGTTTACGAATTTCTCTGGCGAAGTATCGAGAATTAGAAGCTTTTTCTCAATTTGCGTCCGATTTGGATGAAACTACTCGTAGACAATTGATCCGTGGCCAACAGGTGATAGAAATGTTAAAGCAAGTTCCGTTTCATCCCTTAAGCGTCGCGGAAATGGCTGTTTTGTGGTATGTTGTAACTTCCAATTATTTGGATGGTGTTGATTTGAAAGCAATATCGGACTTAGAGAAATCTTTACTAGATTTCCTTCGCGACCAACACCAAGTTTTACTAAACGAAATTAATAAGAATCCAAATTACTCCGACCAAGTAATTACAAAAATTGCAACCGTTGTAGAGAAATTTAAGAAAATGCAAATTTCAAATATATAAAGATCAAACAAAATGTCACTCTCCGTAAGTTATGTCAAAAGAACGAGAAATAAGAAAAAAAATTGCCAGCATTAAGAATACTCAAAAAATTACAAAAGCTATGGAGCTTGTAGCAACGAGAAAAATGCGAACAGCACAAAATCGTATGATCATGTCCCGACCTTATAGCAGTAAAATTTACGAAGTCATTGGTCATATAGCCGCAAGCCATGCTGAATATACGCATCCTTATTTAGGACATCGTGAAACAATACAAAGCGTAGGTTACATTGTAGTAACTACCGATCGAGGATTGTGTGGTGGATTGAATATTAATTTGTTGCGGATGGCCACAGAAGCAATACATCAATGGAAAAAAAAAGATATCAAAATCGATTTGTATATTATTGGACGAAAAGGAGAAAGCTTTTTTCAACGCTGTAGAGGAGAATTTGTATCTGCACTAAGCTGTTTAGGAGATGATCCAGAAATACAAGATCTTATCAAATTGATAAAAGTGATGTTAGACCGATTTGATAAAAAGAAGATAGATGCTATTTACATCGCTTCCAATAGATTTGTAAATTCCTTAGTCCAAAAACCGTCTATCCGTCAATTGCTTCCTTGGAAGACTAAGAAGACAGATAAGAAATATTATTGGGACTACATTTACGAACCCGATACTTCAAAAGAGTTATTGGAGATGCTATTGGTTCGATATGTTGAATCACAAGTACATCAAGCCATCATTGAAAATATCGCTTGTGAACACAGCGCTCGAAGAACGGCTATGAAGAACGCAACTGATAACTCTGAACAATTAATTGATGAGTTGCAAATTATTTACAACAAAGCCCGGCAGTCTTGGATAACACAAGAAATTACAGAAATCGTTACAAGCACCGTTTCAACGTGAAATACAGAATAGGAATAGGAAAAAGAATAGGAAAATAAGATGAAAAACACAGGTTCTGTAATCAGAATTATTGGTTCTATAGTTGATGTAGAATTTTCGTGCAAAGACGTTCCCAAAATTTATAATGCTCTTAGAATCGAAGAAAACCAATTGGTATTAGAAGTACAACAACAGCTAGGAGATGGTGTGGTGCGCACTGTAGCTATGGGAATTACAGAAGGATTAAGACGAGGTGCTGTTGTAGTAAACACAGGAAAACCGATCGAAGTTTTTGTAGGAGAAAAAACCTTAGGACGAATTATGAACGTTTTGGGAGACCCAATTGACAAACTCGGACCTATTGAATCACAAGAACGATTGCCTATTCACCGTTCTGCCCCTTCTTTCATTGAGCAATCAAGTACTACAGAATTATTAGAAACTGGTATCAAAGTGATTGACCTTCTATGTCCATTTATGAAAGGAGGTAAGATAGGCCTCTTTGGCAGCGCAGGTGTAGGAAAGACTGTGAATATGATGGAATTAATCCGTAATATTGCTATTGAACACAATGGTTTTTCTGTTTTTTCTGGAGTAGGAGAAAGAACACGAGAAGGGAACGATTTCTACTATGAAATGAAATCGTCTAAAGTTTTAAATAAGGTAGCTTTAGTATATGGACAAATGAATGAACCTCCGGGTAGCCGATTGCGTGTCGGTTTGACTGGTCTTACTTTAGCAGAAGCTTTTCGAGAAAAAGGACGAGACGTATTATTTTTTATAGACAATATTTTTCGATACACATTAGCGGGTATGGAAATTTCCGCTCTTCTTGGCCGTATGCCATCCGCGGTCGGTTACCAACCGACCTTAGCCGAAGAAATGGGTATTCTTCAAGAACGAATCACTTCTACCAAAACAGGATCTATCACCTCTGTACAAGCAGTGTACGTGCCTGCTGATGATTTGACAGATCCTTCTCCGGCTACCACTTTTGCTCATTTAGATGCTACAGTAGTACTTTCCCGTCGTGTAGCCGAACGAGGCATTTATCCAGCAGTTGATCCGCTTGATTCTACTAGCCGTCAGCTCGATCCACTAATCATTAGTAAAGAACACTATCAAGTTGCACGAAACGTTCAAGAAATACTTCAGAAATACGAAGAATTAAAGGATATTATAGCTATTTTAGGAATGGACGAACTTTCTGAAAAAGACAAGCTGTCTGTTCGTAGAGCCCGTAAAATTCAACAATTTCTATCTCAACCTTTTTTTGTTGCTGAAGCATTTACAGGAATTTCTGGAAGGTATGTGGCATTACAGGACACTATTTTCGGATTCAAAAGTATCCTCGATGGAGAATACGATGCTTTTCCAGAACAATCCTTTTATATGGTAGGAACTATAGAGGATGTGATTGCAAAAGCAAAGTCTTTATAAAAACAATTTTCCGTACGAATCAATTAGAAATAGCTGTCGCAAAGAGACTGAAGAAAGAATGATCAAAATCATGCAATTAGAGGTAGTATCGATCAAAGAAGAAATGTTCAGTGGAAAAATTAGAAAAGTCATCGTTTCCGGTAGTATGGGGGAATTGGGTATCTATCCGGGGCACTGTCAACTTTTAACTTTTTTGAAACCTGGACAAATCGTTGCATCACTAGAAGATAATAAAAAAGAAATATTTTATATATCTGGAGGAATATTAGAAGTCCAACCTAAAATTGCAACCATTTTAGCAGATACGGCTTTTCGAGCTTTTGATTTAGATGAATCTGTGGCAATTTCTGTTAAAAAGAAAGTAGAACAGAGATTACGCGAACAACAGTCAGAAATTGAATATTCGCGTGCAATTGTAGAACTGGCAGAAATTTCTGCTCAGTTGCGAGCTATTCAAATGATTCGTAAATACAAAAGAAATTAAAAAAGACAATCATGGGATTAAGCATCGTAATCTTAGCAGCAGGTAAAAGCAAACGAATGGTTTCAAACATTCCTAAGGTATTACATCGTTTAGGCGGTATCTCTCTTTTAGAACGTGTGGTAAGAACAGCAAAGACTTTGCATGCTGATAAAATTCATGTTGTTTATAGTAATGAAAACGGATATCAGATTCGGGAAAAGTTAAATTACTTGCCCGTAAGTTGGATCGAACAAAAAGAACAATTAGGAACAGGACACGCTCTGTTACAAGCTATCCCTTTTTGTCGGAAAGGAAATCGCATTCTCGTTTTGTATGGAGACGTTCCGCTCGTTTCTTCTCAAACACTCTCCGGATTACTACAAAGCACACCACTTGATGGATTAGGATTAGTCGTTTCTGCGTTATCGCATCCTCATGATTTTGGACGAATTATTCGAGATACAATCGGAAACGTCATTAGTGTCGTTGAATATAAAGACGCAAATGACCAACAAAGAAAAATATGCGAAATTAATACTGGTATCTTGACTGCTTCACAAAAGAATTTAAGAAATTGGTTGTCTTGTTTGACCAATAATAATTGTCAAGAAGAGTATTACCTCACTGATATAGTGGCTATAGCAGCCGCTACAGGGTGTGTTGTAAAAGACATCTATCCTTATTCTTCTCATGAAGAAGTACAAGGTGTCAACGATCGTTGGGAATTAGTACGTTTAGAACGTTATTATCAACGCATAATGGCCCAAAAATTGGTCTTTTCCGGAGCAACGATCGCCGATTTGAATCGAATTGATGTTCGAGGAGAGAATGTTCGCGTCAGTCGCGATGTTTTTATTGACATTAACGTAATTTTGGAAGGAAAAATTCGATTAGGAACTAATGTTAGAATTGGACCTAATGTTGTTTTAAAAAATGTTACAATTGGAAATAACACAGAAATTTATGCAAACAGTATTATTGAAGGTGCGTATGTTGCAGATCACTGTAGTGTCGGTCCGTTTGCCCGCATTCGACCTTACAGTCTTTTAGAAAAAAGATCCAGAGTAGGAAATTTTGTAGAAATTAAAAAAACAGTTTTAGGTTCTAAAAGCAAAGTTAATCACTTAGCTTATATTGGTGATGCTTCCGTTGGGAAAAGTGTCAATATTGGTGCTGGAACAATCACTTGCAATTTCGATGGAATAAACAAATGGGAAACAAAAATTGAAGATGGAGCTTTCATTGGATCTAATACTTCTTTAGTTGCTCCGTTAATTGTAGGAGAAGGATCTACAATTGGAGCTGGTTCTACAATTACTCAGGATGTTCCGTCCCATCAATTAATTTTAGCTCGAGAACGACAACGTACCATTAGAGGTTGGCTTCGTCCAAAAAAGAAATTACAAAAAAATATTTCATCAGTTCGTATTGCCAAAAACTGCAGTTAGTTCTATTACGGCAATTATTATTTAAGTTTTAAAAACTAATAATTAAATAATAAAAAGACATTATAAGATTTCTATTCTTTTCAAATGCAAAAGTAACAAAGAAATTGCCACCGGCGTAATACCAGAAATTTGTTTAGCTTGTGCTATTGTAGAGGGTCTTTGTTCTATAAATTTTTGTCGTGCTTCATTAGATAAGCCGAAAATTTTCTGGTAGTCTGTAGATTTCGGAATTGGTATCGATTCGTATCTTTTTTGGTGATTGATTTCCTCTATTTGACGGAATAGATATCCCTCATATTTTGCTTGAATCTCAATTTGTTCGGAAACCGAATCATCTAAAACTCCTGGACCCAAATTTTCGATCCTCATTAATTGAGAATAGGTAATCTTCGGACGACGCAAAAGATCTAACAAACAACATTCTCGCTCCAACGTTTGTCGAAAACATTCTTCAATATTTCGTGCGACGATTGTATTTGGTCTGATCCAATATTTTTTTAGTCTCGCTTTCTCATTTTCAATCATTTCTCTTTTAGAAGAAAAAAATTCCCAACGGGTGTTGTCTACGCATCCTAATTCTCGCCCTTTTTCGGTCAATCGTAGATCAGCATTATCTTGTCGTAACAGTAATCGATACTCTGAACGGCTTGTAAACATACGATATGGTTCTTTAGTACCTCGAGTGACAAGATCATCAATTAGAACTCCGATATATGCTTCATTGCGCTTAGGTGTCCACGACTCGTGGTCTTGAATTCGCAAGGCAGCGTTGATTCCAGCAATAATACCTTGTGCTGCCGCTTCTTCATATCCGGTAGTACCATTTATCTGTCCTGCAAAATAGAGACCGGACAGATGTTTTGATTCTAGCGATCGTTTCAGTCCACGAGGATCAAAATAGTCATATTCTATAGCATACCCAGGACGGGTAATATGACATTTTTCCAACCCTTGTATACTATGGACAAAATCCGATTGAATCTTAAAATCAAGACTCGTAGAAATCCCGTTAGGATAAATTTCAGAAGTATCTAATCCTTCCGGTTCTAAAAAAACTTGATGCGAAAACCGATCTTGAAAAGAAACTACTTTATCTTCAATAGACGGACAATATCGTGGTCCTTTTCCTTGAATAACTCCCAAGAACATAGGTGAAGTATTTAGTCCTGAACGAATAATATTGTGAGTCTTTTCATTAGTATGCGTAATAAAACAAGAAACCTGTCTAGGATGGTCACCAATTTTTCCACAATAGGACATTATCGGCATAGGACGGTCTCCAACTTGTTCTTTGAGTTGAGAATAATCAACGGTTCGTCCATCAATTCTTGGAGGCGTCCCAGTCTTAAGTCGTTCTACTGCAAAAGACATATCTCGCAATCTTCCAGAAAGAGCAATTGAAGGAGGATCACCCATACGACCCCCCCTGTGATTTTTCATGCCGATATGGATTCTACCGTCTAAAAAGGTTCCTACTGTCAGTATAACAGTAGGAGCATAGAAACACAGACCTATTTGAGTAACAACGCCGTTTATTTGATGACAACGTTCAATCAAATCAACCACTGTTTGTTGAAATAACCAAAGGTTTGGTTGACGCTCTAGTGCTCTACGAACAACTGTTTTATAGAGAACACGATCAATTTGAGCTCTAGTTGCGCGAACAGCTGGACCTTTACTTGAGTTAAGAGTATGAAAATGAATACCAGCTTGATCGGTCGCATAGGCCATAATTCCGCCTAAAGCGTCAATTTCCTTAACCAACTGAGTTTTACCAATTCCTCCAATCGCAGGGTTGCAAGACATATGACCAAGAGTTTCAATGTTGTGAGTAAGCAGTAAAGTTCGAACGCCCATACGCGAAGCTGCTAGAGCTGCTTCAGTACCAGCATGCCCTCCTCCCACTACAATTACTTCGAATTTTTGCACAACACAACACTCCTTTCATTCGAAAGGTTTTAGCACGGTCTATCTTTGACAGTATTTCTGCATTTACTTTCCGATGCAAAATTTGGAAAATATTTCTCCAAGCAAATCATCAGATGTAAATTCACCCGTAATTTCCGATAATATTTTTTGTACCAAAAAGAGGTTTTCCGCTACAAGCTCCACTTTTTGTTGGCGTAACTGTTCACACGCATTTTGAAGAAATACTTTACTTCTTCTAATAGCGTCACAATGACGTCTCCTGGCGGTCAAATCGTTTTCATTTGTTGTTGCAAATCTCACCGTCCTTTTTAGGTGTTCTTTTAAAATTTTTATGCCTGCACCGGTCTTAACCGAAATTTTAATGTGTATATAACCCCCTTCCTCTGAAGAGGAAGGGGGTTCCCCTGTTAAATCGATCTTATTTTCTACGATGGTAATTGGAACACTAATTTTGTTGTTTGAAAAAAGTTCAGATAATATATCTCTAGCGCTTCTTGGAGAAATTTGAGTGGTATCCAGAACAAGTAAAATATGGTCAACGCGATTAACAGCTTGCTTAGTTCTCCTAATGCCTTCCTTTTCTATCGTATCTTTGGCAATCTGTAGTCCAGCTGTATCCAACAAGCGAATTGGCATCCCATCAATATGGATAAGTTCGTGCAAAATATCTCGAGTAGTACCTGCAATATCCGTAACAATCGCCACTTCTTGCCCGCTTAGTAAATTTAAAAGACTGGATTTACCTACATTGGGTTTCCCAGATATCATGACCGTAATTCCTTCTTGCAACAATACCCCTTGTCTCGCTTCTTTTTGCACCTCTTGCATATTTTTCAATAATCTTTCTAGATTCCCTTTAAAAATATTGTCTGATAATGGATCAAGTGTTTCTTCTGAAAAATCAATAGCTGCTTCAATACGAGCGCGCAAATCAATTAGATCAGCTACCAGCGCTCGAATTTTTCGAGAGAATTCTCCTTGAAGGGATCGAATTGCCGAACGTGCTGCGTGTTCCGAAGTGGCGTTAATCAGATCAGCGATAGCTTCGGCTTGAACCAAGTCGATTTTTTTATTTAAAAAAGCCCTTTCTGAAAATTCTCCAGGATGTGCCAATCTAGCTCCCAATTTTACAACTCTTTCTAAGAGTCGATCCATAATCAAGAGCCCACTATGTCCCTGTAATTCTAAAACATCTTCTCCGGTAAAAGAATGAGGTTTTGGAAAATACAAGGCTATTCCTTCGTCAATAAGAGAGCCGTCAAAGTCTTTAAATACACTCAAAACAGCATATCTTGGTTTTGGAATGAAGCCAATTATTTTTTTGGCAATAAAAGACGCGTTAAGTCCTGAAATTCGAACAACACCAATTCCTCCCCGGCCTGCAGGAGTCGCTAACGCAGCAATAGTCTCGTTGTGAATTTTAGTCATAACTACAAAATACGTGAGAATACGATTTTTCGATTCTTCTAAAGATATACAAAATTATCATGACTTTCGATTACAGAGAATTTTCAATTTTTCTTTGCGATTTGTATGAGTTCTATGGATAAACCATTGCTGTAAAGTTTGAATAAAACTGTTAATTAACCAATACAATACCAGCCCAGAAGGAAAATTTATAAAAAATGTAGTGCATATCGCAGGAAAAATCCACATTATTCTTTGTTGTTTGGGATCTAAAGAAACCGACGATAATTTTTGCTGAATCAGCATACCTATGCCCATCAGAATGGGAAGGATATAATAAGGATCTTTAGAAGACAGATCATGAATCCAGAAAACGAATGGTGCCTGACGCAATTCTACACTTTCCATAATTACATAATAAAACGCGATAAAAACTGGAATCTGGATCAACATAGGTAGATAACCACCTAACGGATTAATCTTTTCCGTACGATATAGTGCTATAGTAGCACGACCTAATGACTTTCGATCTTTACCGTAACGTTTCTTTAGCTCTTGTAGACGAGGTTGTATTTCGCGTATTCGAATCATTGACCGGAAACTTTGTGCAGAAAACCAATAAAAAACAATTTTGATAAAGGTTGTTGTTAGAACAATAGTCCATCCCCAATTTTTAACTACGAAATGGATAGCGCGCATCAGTCGAAACAACAGAACAGAAATTGGCCAAAACCATCCGTAGTCAATAGTTCGATCCAAACCTGGTTCTGCCAGTGTTTTTAATCGCTCTACTTCTTTAGGACCAACATAAAACTTCGCACAACTGATAGTCGTTTCTCCCGATCCTACGTTCATTGGAGAACTGATGAATCCAACAGTGTAGGTGTTACCAATGATTCTAGAAGATAGTATACAGCTGTAATAGTGATAAATAAGATCTGAATCAGGAATCCAAACACTCAAAAAATAATGTTGTTGTACGGCAATCCATCCACCTTTCGAGGTACGATCAATATCTTTCTCCTGCATATCTTTATAGGTAATCTTCTCGTAAGGCGTTTGTGAATCAGAAATGGCTACACCGCTGTAACTTCGAGCGTAAAAATGATGATGTTTGACTCTGGGTTCTCTCTGAGTAATTTGAGCGCAGAAACTCCCTTTCCACGGTTTCTTTGTCGAATTATGCATTAGATAGTCAATCCGAACCGCATAATCATTTCGGTAAACGGTATAGATTTTTCTGATGCATACACCTTTGGGTGTTCGGTTCTTCAATTGTACAACGATTTTATTCTTATTTTTGTCCAAAATATATTGGTCTTTTTGCTCTGGACAGCAAAAGACAACAGGCGTCTTGTCCTTCCAGTTGATTAAACCGCTTTGAGCAATATACAGACGTTTGCTATTATTGCTTAGAATTTGCATTGGTTGTCTTTTCTTCTCGTCTAGATATTTAAGCAACTTAGCCGAAATGATAGCCCCTCCTCTTTGAGGATCGATGATCAATTCTAAAACATCTGTTCTGATAGTAATCAAATGTGCTTTTCTTTGTCTTATTTCTCGAAAAGAATTTTTTTGATCCAAAGAAGAAACAGACGAAACGTTTTCAATTTTTTGTAAGGTGGTAGGTTTTGATAGGACGCACCTCGTAAGTGCTTTTTCTTTTGATTGCGAGTTTTCCGATACTGACTCGAAGTTTTTCTTAAACGTTCCTGGATAATCGCGCATCCAATCGTCAAAGATTGCAACAGCTAGGAAAACAACAACGATGCATACAATAGTTTTTTTGATATCCACTACTTACTTTTTGAGACTCCTGCCTAACCAAACTCAGAAGACTGCTAATTCTCTCAAAGAGTATTTAATCAACTTGAGAAGCAATCGATCTATACATTTGCGCAACTCTTTTTTACTCGCTTTTTCTGATTGAGATTTAACGACAAAAACAACATCCAATGAAGGTAAAAAATACCCCAACGTACGAAAACCTTCCCTTACTATCCTCTTGGCGCGATTGCGCATCGTAGATTTCTTTAAACTTTTTCGGCTCGCTACTATCCCTAATCGGGAATAACCAAAACTATTATTTTGGCAATAGAGAGAAAAATAATCTTCGGAAAAACACCGACGTTCCAAGTAAATTCGCTGAAACTCAGATGTAGTGCGAATTCGACAATATTTCAAAAAGTTACGGGACATTCCCGTTGTCAATTTGTCAAACGCTTTCTACCTTTTGCCCGTCGGCGATTTAACACCTTTCTACCATTCTTAGTAGACATTCTTGCCTTAAATCCATGTTTGCGACTCCTTTTCACTACACTAGGCTGGTAAGTACGTTTCATTGTTTCAACTCAAATCAGAATAAATTTAAGATATTTTACTATAGACTAAGAAACGAAATTCTATCAGACAATTGGCCTTGTAGTAAAGACAAAAGGTAATCTGTATAAAAACCCACTAGCAAAAAAATTTATGATAATACAGAAAAATCAGCCATTGTTGTAAACAGTCGTTGCAGAGAAATCAACACTGCTAATCGATTGTTACGTTTTTTTTTATCGTCTGTCATTATTACCACTCTATCGAAGAACCTGTCGATAGGGTCTTTTAATTTTGCTAATTCGTCCAGTACTCTCTTATATTGTACCTGTTTATACAGATTTCCAATTGATCGAATACGGGCAGTTAGCTCTTTTGTCAGATCACGTTCTATGTCGGAATCAAACAACGAAAAATCGATTTTATTAATTGTTATATCGATTGGTTTCTTTTTTAAGATATTGTTCAATCGTTTGTTAACAGTTGTGAGAATCCTGATTTCAGGAAGAGCTTGAAAATATTGTAAAGCTTTAATACGCCGATCAAAATCTAATGGTTCTGTCGAACGAACAGCGAGAATTGCGGTAACAATTTCTGAATGTACATTTTTTTCGAGATACCAAGAACGCAACCGTTCGATAATAAATTCAAAAGTTTGAAAAACTGCGTTTTTGTTTGGTAGATCGATATAATTTTCTTCTGTTTTTTTCAACAACACCAACAAGTCGAGTGGTAGTTTTTTTTCAATTAGAATTCGCAAAATTCCAAGAGCTGCACGACGCAGAGCAAAAGGATCTTTATTTCCTGTGTACAAACTATTGATACCGATAATACCCACCAATGTGTCCAAACGATCTGCAAGAGCAACACAAATACCTTCCAAGTTTTTTGGCAGGTCGTCTTCGGAAAATCTAGGCAAATAATGATCTCTAATGGCCTGAGCAACAGTCTCCGATTCCTTATTACACAAAGTGTAGTAGTAGCCTATAATTCCTTGTAATCTTGGAAATTCACAAACTGTTTTGCTGACCAAATCACATTTAGCCAATGACGCTGCTTTTTTCGTTAGCTCTTCATCGGCTTTTATTTTATTGGCGATAAAAATGGAGAGTTTAGACATACGTGTAGTCTTTTCTAACAGCGTTCCCAATCGTTTTTGAAATACAATTCCCGATAGTTTAAGTAACTGATCTTTCAGTGGTGTTTTTAAATCTCTCTTGTAAAAAAGAGAAGCGTCTGATAATCTCGAATTTATAACCCGTTCATTTCCTTCAACGATGTATTTAGGATTTTTGCTTTCGATGTTGCTGATTAAAATAAAGTGAGGCAACAAAGCTCCTTTTTCATTTTTTATGGGAAAACAACGCTGGCAATCTTGCATTACGGTAATTAATATTTCGGAGGGTAAACTTAGAAATTCCGTTTTGAAGCATCCTAAAAATGCAACGGGCCATTCAACCATACCAGTCACTTCTTCTAGAAGTTTCTCATCAATTGCTGTTTCTCCTTTTGAGGAGGCTGTTTTTTCAATTAATTTTCGAATTTTCTCGCGTCTTCTGTCGAAATCAGCAAGAACCTTTCCACGATTTAGCAACAAATCTTGATAGTCGTGAGGTTGAGGAACAAAAATGGCTTTCGGATGGTGAAAACGATGTCCAAATGTTTTGCGTTTTGCGGTATGACCTAAAATAGTTATCGGTACAATTTTTTTATCCAAAAGCATTACTATCCACCGTACAGGTCGTATAAAAGATCCGGACATACTGTCCCAACGCATCGTTTTAGAGATAGAGAGATTTTTTACAGCAGATTGAATAAGCTTTGGAAGCAATGCATAAGCGGATTGACCTGATTGTTTAATATAACAATAAAGAAATTTTCCCTTTTCTGTCATTTTTGTTTGCAACTGATTTATCGAAACACCGCAGGAACGAGCAAATCCCAAACATGTTTCTGTAGGGGTCCCATCTTCACTAAAGGCTGACTGTACATTTGGTCCTAGACGCTCTAAAGTGCGAGACTTTTGTGTTGAAACTAAATTTTTTACCAATACCGCTAATCGTCTGGGAGTTGCATAGTGATATATAGATCCAAATGAGAGTTTGGATTTTTTAAGTTCTTTCATAATATTTTGCGATAAGGTGTACGATATTGATTTCAAGGCGAATGGAGGCAGTTCTTCGCATCCGATTTCCATCAGAAAATCCTTGGTGGTCATGATTTTTTTTGTTCTGTGTGTAACATCGGAAAGCCAAGTTTTTCTCTTTTTAAATAATGCGCTTGTGCAACTGCATGCGATAACTTTCGAATTCGTAAGATATAATGTTGACGCTCAATAACTGAGATAGCTTGTCTAGCGTCTAAGAGATTAAATGTATGAGAAGCTTTTAACACCATCTCATAGGCCACCAAAGAAATTCCAATATCAATTAATCTCTTAGCCTCTCTTTCATAAAAATCAAAATTTTTAAATAATACATCTACATCAGCATGTTCAAAATTATAAGCTGACATTTCCAATTCGTTTTGATGAAATATTTGTCCATAGGTAATTGGTCCGTAAGATCCTTCTGTCCAAACCAAATCAAATACACTATCCGTCCCTTGAAGAAATGTGACTAATCGTTCTAATCCATAGGTAATTTCTCCTGTGACTGGATTACATGGAAGACCACCCACTTGCTGGAAATAAGTGAATTGAGTAATCTCCATACCATCTTGCCAAACCTCCCAGCCAACTCCCCAAGCCCCCAGTGTTGGGGCGTCCCAATCATCTTCTACAAACCGAACATCGTGGATCAAGAGATCCACCCCCAAGGCTTCCAATGAATTAAGATAAAGTTCCTGGATATTATTTGGTGGGGGTTTCAAAACAACTTGATACTGGTAATAATGCTGAATTCGATTTGGATTGTTTCCGTAGCGACCATCAGTTGGTCTTCTAGAAGGTTGAATATAAGCAGCTCTCCAAGGCTCAGGTCCAATTGCTCGCAAAAAAGTAGCAGGATGAAAAGTACCTGCTCCTATTTCGATATCGAGAGGTTGCAATAAAATACAACCCTGTTGATCCCAGTATTCGTGCAAGACCAGAATAGTCTTCTGAAAACTAGTTTGTCTTGAAAATTTCATTAGACTTTCCTCCCACAGCGTTTTGAATCCAAAAACCAGACAGTATTGAAAATTTGCATCGTAAACCGCACCAACACTAAAGAAATAACAAAAAAAATTAGTCTTAAAAAGTGGAGGATAATAAAAATTAAAAAACCTAAACAGTCATAGCTTCACGAATTTTCTGCATAGCATTTTTTTCAAGTTGACGAATGCGCTCGGCTGAAACGCTATATTTTTCTGCTAATGCGTTTAGCGTTAGTCTTTTTTCGTTTAACCAACGCTGATGTAAAATGTCCTGACTGCGCTTGTCCAATATTTGCAATGCTTTACGAAGCCGTTGTTCTTGGTCTTCTGACCAATCACTGCGTTCTAATTGTAGAGCAGGATTATAACGTTTGTCCTCTAGATAATAGGCCGGTGCGCTGCATCCATGCCCACCACAATTCTCGTCATCAATACTATCGCTAGCTCCGTCAAAAGCTTCATCATGACTGTTCAATCTTTCTTCCATTTGTCGTACGTCTTTGGTGTTTACATTAAGTTCTTCGGCCAGAAGCGATACTTCTTGATCGTTAAACCATCCTTGTTTTTTTGTATGTTTTCGCAGATTAAAAAAGAGCTTTCTTTGTGCTTTAGTAGTAGCGATTTTAACAATGCGCCAATTTTTAAGAATAAATTCATGGATTTCGGCACGAATCCAATGAACAGCGAAAGATACTAAACGAACACCTATCTTAGGATCAAATCGTCTAACTGCTTTCATTAATCCAATGTTTCCTTCTTGGATCAAATCCGCTTGAGACAAACCATAACCTGTATACCCTCGAGCGATTCGAACAACAAATCTCAGATGAGACAGGACAAGTCTTTTGGCCGCTTCTAAATTACGATCTTGTCGAAACTGGGTAGACAGATTGTATTCTTCCGTAACACTTAACATAGGAATTCGATTGATCCAACTAACGTAGCTACCCAGATTCCCGACTGCTAATGATTGTTCTTCTACTTGTGTTAGTAATCGATTCATGAGTTAATTGTCCATAATAACTACGACATTAAAAATTTTAAATCCCCCTGCGGACGAATAACTATTATATCATTCTCTCTGAGAAAAAGCCAGAATTTTCTGGCTTCAAACTTGTATCTTATTTTACGGTAACAAAAGTTAAATATTTGTAGCCAGTTGGAAACTGGTTTTTTATGATTAGGCATCCGAAGAAAAGGAAATTAAGGATTGTTGGTGGAAAATGGCGAGGAAGAAAAATTTCTTTTCCTGATCTTCCAACGTTACGACCTACTTCCAATCGTATTCGAGAAACTTTATTCAATTGGCTACATCCTTATCTCAAACATTCTTATTGTTTGGATTTGTTTGCAGGTAGTGGAGCATTAGGATTTGAATCCTTATCCCGAGGCTGTACTTACAGCATTTTTATTGATTGTTCAAAATCTGTCATTGCAAATCTGAAGAAAAACGCTTCGGTTTTAAACGCTACAAATGTCAAGTTCTTCCAAAAAACATTTCCATACAATATCTTCCAAGGAATAAAAAATACTCCGTTTAATATTGTTTTCCTTGACCCCCCTTTTTATCAAGATCTTATCAATCAAGCTTTTTTCTGGTTAGAGAAGATGGATATTCTGGCTCCTGAATCTTATATTTATGTCGAATCTGAAAAAGACGCATTATTAAAACCTCCCAAAAATTGGGAAAGTTATCGAGAAAAAAAGACGACTAAATTGTTCTACGGATTGTTCTTTCGTTCCTGAGAAAAAGTCGACGACACACAGAATTCAAAGCTGCAAATTAAGAAAAGACGAACAGCGCGAAACGATCTCTCAAGCGTTCCTGAAGGAACTACATCGTATAAACACTATTTTCGTTTTTATTTTAACATCTACTTTTGTTAGATATCTAAATTTTCTACAGTCAGTGCGTGCTGTTCAATAAAAATACGGCGAGGTTCGACCTGGTCACCCATTAAAACAGTAAAAATCTTGTCCGCTTCCACAGAATTTTCAATATTAATGGATAAGAGACGACGAGTAGCAGGATCCATCGTCGTTTCCCACAATTGTTCGGGATTCATTTCTCCAAGACCTTTGTAACGTTGAATGGTCAATTCTTTTTTCCCTTCTTCAATAAGCCAATCTAATGCCTCTCTGAAAGAGGTTATCTTTCTTTGTTTGTTGTTATGTTTTACATAAGCTCCAATCTGAATTAATTTGGACGTTGAGTTGTATAACTTTACAATGCGGTGATAATCGCCACATTCAAAAAAATCTTGATCAAAAACATATTCTTTCGTGATACCACGATCGGTAACGACAATCAGAGGACAATAATACAATTCTCTCTTTTTTTCTTCCCTCAACGAAAAATGATAGCAGAAGTCCGGTTTCTTTTTTTTGTGCTCCAAAAGTTTGCTTTTTAACTCTTTTATCCAGGAGTCTACTCGGGATTTATCGTTAAGCTGTACTGCAGTTAGTGGGGTAATTTCTAGTAAATATTTCAAGATCACAGAAGGATAGTGTTTGCTCAAACGCTTGATACTTCTCGTAGCGATCCAATAACAAGAAGCTAAACGAGTCAGTACAAGATCTTTTACAGCAGGAGCGTGGGGATCTGCATAAAGTTTAGCGCCCTCTAAGGCCAATTGAAGCAATAAAGTGTTGAGCGTTAGGCTATCTTTAACATATTGTTCTTTTCTATTTTTCTTTACCCTATATAGGGGTGGTTGTGCAATATAAATATGATTTTGTTCAATCAAATTTGGCATCTGCCGATAAAAAAATGTGAGCAAAAGAGTACGGATATGTGCACCATCAATATCTGCATCGGTCATCATAATAATGCGATGATAACGCAGTTTTTTTGGATCAAAATCCTCTCGCCCAATTCCACAACCGAGTGCAGTAATTAGAGTACCGACCTCAGCAGAGGATAAAATTTTATCAAATCGAGATTTTTCTACGTTTAAAATCTTACCTTTTAAAGGTAAAATAGCTTGATAGCGACGATCACGAGCTTGTTTGGCCGAACCGCCGGCCGAATCCCCTTCAACTAAAAACAATTCACACAGAGCAGGATCTTTTTCTTGACAATCAGCTAATTTTCCAGGCAGACCACCTAAATCCAATACATTCTTTCTTCGTATTATATCGCGTACTTTACGTACCGCTGTCCTTGCTCGGGCCGCTTCCACAATTTTTAGAGAAATAGCACGGGCTTGCCTTGGATTTTCCAGAAGGTAGTCGCGAAACTTCTCAGACATTGCACTTTCAACTGCATTTTTAACTTCGGAAGACACTAATTTATCTTTTGTCTGTGACGAAAATTTTGGATCAGGTACTTTTACAGAAAGTATAGCCGTTAAGCCTTCGCGAATGTCATCGCCAATTATAGAGCACTGATTCTTTTTAATTATCCCTTTATTTTCAATGTAATTGTTGAGTATTCTAGTTAAAGCGGATCTAAATCCGGATAAATGCGTTCCACCATCATTCTGAAGAATATTGTTGGTAAAGCACAGCACAGATTCTTGAAATCCATCGTTCCATTGCATCGCAATTTCTATGGAAATATTTTTTTTCTCAGAGAGGAAATAAAAAATATCCGGATGAATAGGGGTAAATTTATTGATACAATTAAGATACTGAACAAAAGATTTAAGTCCTCCTTTGTATTCGAAAACGTCTCTTTTCCCGATGCGCTCATCGAAGAGTTCTATACGTACTCCTAAATTTAGGAAAGAAATTTCTCGAAGTTTTTTTTCCAATATGTCATACTGAAACTCAGTATTACTGAAAACGGTAGTACTGGGCTTAAAACGAATTTCTGTTCCGCATTCGGTACTCTTTCCTATTGCTTTTAACGGAGATTGAGGTTTTCCCATTTTGTAAGATTGATAGTAAATGTTTCCGTTTCTTCGAATGGTCATATGCAATTTTTCCGACAAAGCATTGACAACCGAAACACCAACACCATGCAATCCTCCAGATATTTCATAGACATCTTTATCGAACTTTCCGCCTGAGTGAAGAGTTGTCATAATGACTTCTGCGGCTGAAAGACCTTCTTCTGTATGTATGTCTGTAGGAATTCCACGTCCATTGTCGCGAATAGTGATGGATTTATCGTTGTGAATAATCACCAAAATACTAGTACAAAAACCAGCAAGAACTTCATCAACAGAATTATCGACAACTTCGAACACCATATGATGCAGTCCAGATCCATCACTAGTATCTCCGATATACATACCTGGACGTTTACGGACTGCATCTAAACCTCTAAGAATTTTGATCGTCGAAGAATTGTATTCTCGAAAATTTTTGTGTTCGTCGTATTTCATACTGGATAAAACAAATTTCTGTTCTTTTTTGAAAATAGGGAAGCAATTTTATCATAAAAGATGATAATTGTTATATTTTATTGTTAAATATACCCCACAATATGAAGAGTTAAAATTTATGAAAATCTACAAAGAAAAAAGAAATTTCTCTTAATTATAATCTTTGACTTATTGATCAGCTATTCGATTTTCGTGATAGAGAAAAGGGATGAACAATTCCATTTTGTACATGAAATACTATGCTACTATCTGGAATTTCAATTTCTTGAAAGTTTGTATTTGTAATAAACACTTGAGACTTCAATTGTATTAATAAATCAACAACTCGGTATCTTTTTTCGATATCCAGTTCAGCTGTTAAATCATCAATTAAATAAATCGGAGCAGCTTGATTCTTTTTCTTGAACAATAGTCCTTTTGAAATGTAAAGTGCGTAAGTAACAAGTTTCTGTTGTCCTTGAGATAAAACATCTTGAGCCGGAAGTTTTTGAATTGAAAGACGAAAATCGGCGCGCTGCGGACCAATTTGAGTATAACCACATTGTAAATCTCTCCTAAGACTAAATTGAAGTTGTTTTAATAAAGATTGTTTAGCAATCCAACCCGGATAATAACAGAGAAGAATAATTACGTTGGGTAAAAAGTATTGCAATATCTGAGAAAAGATAGCGTTGAACTCAGCAACAATATTTTTTCGCAATTTGTGAATACACTCAGCATCTTCAGAAAACATTTGATCCCACTGAGTAATTTCGTCAAAGGGCAATTGTAACTTAAGAGCTGCATTGCGTTGTCTTAACAATCGCCGAATGCGCTTCCAGGTAGGGAAAAAATTAGGTTCCATATGGAAGGATAGGCAGTCTAAAAATTGACGACGAATCTTAGGACCATCCAGAAAAAAACGGTGACTCATCGCGTTTATTGGACAAAGAGGTAGTCGTTTTGCCAATAAAGACCGATCAGAAATTTCTTCGCCGTTAATTTTTAAGCGACGCTTTCCTAATCGGTACTGTTCAATTCCCAAAGAAATATGTTGTTCCTTTTCTTTAAGGGTAGCAAATACAGAAAAACGATTGGCTGTATGTTGAATGAGTCGTTGATTACAATGTGTGCGAAAGGACCGCCCAACCCCTAAAAAATGGATCGACTCTAATACGCTGGTTTTTCCAGATCCATTAAGACCAAAGAAAAGATTAAATCCGGAGGTGGGTGAAATAACCACTTCCTTTAAATTTCTAAATTGATTGATCTGCAACGATAAAATCTTTGGCATCTAAACTAAAGCCGCATAGGCATGACGACAAAAGAGCTATCTATTCGTTTCATACTTGTGGTGTCTTCAGCAATCAAAACACCACTGTTTGCGTCAGAAAAGGTTAGTGTAATATTTCCACGATTAACGACACGCAAAATGTCAAGCAAATAATTAACATTTAATCCAATATCTAATTCTTTATTTTGTATATAATCAATTTCAATTTCTTCTTCAGACATTTCTTGCTCAATATTATAAGAAGAAATACGCAGTAGCCTATGGCGAAGCTCGAAACGGATACCTCTAAATTTCTCATTACACAGAATAGCCATTCGATTAATAGCTTGTTTTAAGAGATCTCGATCAATTCTGATTTGTTTATCACCACCTTTCGGAATCACTCGTTCGTAATCAGGAAAACGACCTTCGATCAATTTAGAAGTAAATACAAAATCCCCAGTAGAAATGCGTACATGGTTGTTTCCAATTGTTAACACAATACAGTCTTCTTTGTTTGTAAGAAGTCGTAGCAGTTCAGTAATTCCCTTTCTAGGGAGAATTATCCGTAACTTGCTTTTAACAGTATTTTCAATTTCTGAGGTATTAATAGAAAGACGATGACCATCAGTAGCTACAGTACGTAATTTATTGGTATATATCTCAAGAAGAAGACCATTCAAATAGTAACGAACGTCGTTGTAAGCCATGGAAAAATGAGTTTTTTGTAATAAACGATATAGTACACACTGAGGCATAGTCAATTGTAGATGATATTCCATCTTTTCTATAGTTGGAAAAGTGTCAACAGGGAAAGTGGACAATACAAAACGACTTTGACCAGAACGCAATACTATTCTTTCTTTATCTTGAGTTAATTCAATAGATGCCTTCTCAGGCAATGATCGGCATATATCCATTAATTTTTTTCCCGGCAGTGTTAGTCTGCAGGATTTTTGGTCCTGTTTGTTTAATTTCTCTACCCCCCTTAATTCTATTTCCAAATCCGTTCCTGTAATCGAAAGTTGATTATTTTCGATAGAAAGTAACACATTAGAAAGAATGGGCAGTATTTGTTTTCGTTCCATAATTCCAATAACCTGTTGCAAAGGTTTTAAAAGCATTTCACGAACTAAGTACAATCTCACGAATGGCCC